>JAZUGP010000045.1:0-21505 GCA_045641225.1 Acutalibacteraceae bacterium | reverse complement strand
CTTTCTTTGCCTCGCCGAACAAATCTCTTACACGCGAAGCCCCCACACCTACAAACATCTCAACAAAATCAGAGCCTGAAATTGAGAAAAACGGAACATTTGCCTCGCCTGCCACTGCACGTGCAAGCAATGTTTTACCCGTTCCCGGAGGGCCTACCAAAAGCACACCCTTGGGTATTCTCGCACCGAGCTCATTATATTTTTTGGGGTCCTTTAAGAAATCAACGATTTCCGCCATTTCCTCCTTTTCCTCATCGGCACCGGCAACATCCGCAAAGGTGGTTTTCTTTTTGCCGTCCGCCTTTTTAATCTTTGCCTTGCCGAAGCTCATGGTCTTATCGCCGCCGAAATTGGCGTTCATACGCTTCATCATAAAGATATAGAAGAATACTATAACACCGATAAGAATAAGTGTGGGAAGCATATTTACAAGCCAAGAAGCCTCTCCGCCGGACTTGTAGTTGTATTTAATGCGTTGGTCTTCGGTTTTTGCTTTGCTGTTGATATCCTTAACGGTATCCTTGATATCGTTATAGAATATTCCCGCATCTGCTACCGTGTAGGTATAGGCTTTGGCGTTTTCGCCGTCCGCCCTGAGCTTATACGAAAGCTCGCCGCTGTAAAGATTAAGTTCAAACTCAGATATCTTATTATCCTCGATAAGCTGAACTACCTCATAGTATTTCTTGTTTACGCTGTTTTGCGAAAGACGGCTCACCGCATAAAACGAGCCGAGAAAAACAACGCATATCAGTACTATGATTATGATGGTTTTAGTGTTCTTTTTCAAAAGTTGTGTGCTCCTTTAAATCAGTTGTTCTGGTAAACCTTGGGTGATAAAACGCCTACATATGGGAGATTTCTGTACTTCTCGTCATAGTCAAGACCGTAACCTATAACAAACTCATCTGGGATTACCTTACCAACATAATCCGCGGTGATGTTTGCTCTGCGGTTTTCGGGCTTGTCAAGAAGTGCACAAACCTTGATGCTTGCGGCGTTACGGTCAACAAGAACATTTTTAAGATATTCAAGCGTAATACCCGAATCAAGTATATCCTCAACAAGAAGGATATCCATACCGTCAGGATTGATATCAAGATCCTTCTTGAATTTTACAACGCCCGTGGTCTTGGTGCCCGAGTAGGATGAAACCGCCATAAAGTCTATAACGCAGTCACAGGTGATTTCGCGAAGCAGGTCGGACATAAACACAACCGCGCCTTTAAGCACGCTTACAAGCAAAAGCTTTTTGCCCTCATAATCCCTTGAAATCTGTGCACCGAGTTTTTTAACGGTTTCTTTAAGCTCCTCCTCGGAAACGAGGACCTTTGAAACATCATTATCCATTGCCATAATTATCATTCCCCCGAAATAATTTTTTCTGTGTTTATTTTGATTAAATTATTGCTGTTTTCATCCGCCGCAACTCTTTCGGCAACTCCGATGCCGTAAACCCATACAACACCCTTGCTGTCACTTATCACCGGCCAAACATCTCTTAAATCCTCATCTATGCCGTATTCGGTATAAAGCTTTTTAAGTGTTTTGGTGCAGTTGCGGTTTTTTATCCTTATGCTGTCCCCCGACATACGAGTTCTTATAATCGGCTTATCTGATATTTTATCACAGTCGATACAGTTTTTTAAGAATAAACTATTAACATTTTTAAAAATATTTTTGTCGGCCTTTTCAAGTGTTACACGAAAGCTTACCTTTTTTACTCCGTTATTGCCCGAAAAGTAAATATACTTACCGTTATTAACGGCGGTTATATCGCCCGCCATACTCAGTTTACCCTTATGGCTTACAAGCTCATCAAGTCCGTTAATATGAAAAGCATCAATATCGCAGGTTGTTTTTTCTTTTGCAAAAAGCTTAAGAACCCGCTTTCTCACGGCAGGGTGAAGCGATTTTAAACAGGCTACCGAAAGACCGTTTTCGTTAAGTGACTTGCCGTATGCCTCGCTTACGGCACTGCCGATAAAATCCTCGTCCTCCGAAAGTGAAAGTGCCGTAGTGCAAAAGGTGTTTTCAACTGAAGGATTTATGCATTTAAGCTCTGCGATTACCTTATGACGAATCATATTTCGACTGTATTCATCGCTTAAATTAGTGCTGTCGGTAACAAACGGGATATTGTTTTGTGAGCAATAATCCTCAATATCCTGCCTTGTGCAGAATATCAGCGGTCTTATATACCTATCTCTTTTAGGCGGTATACCGCAAATCCCCTTAAGACCTGTGCCTCGGGATAGATTAAACAAAGCCGTTTCAATATTATCGCTTGCCGTATGGGCAGTGGCGGTAACACCGATACTTACCTTGCTTAAAAACTCGTAGCGAAGCTCTCTTGCCGCAAGTTCAAGGCTTTTTCCGGTGCTTTTTGCGTATGCCGGAACGTCCTCACTGCCGCAAAACAACTCTACATTTTTGCTTTTGCAGAGTTCTCTTACGAATTGCTCGTCTCTTTCCGCCTCATCGCCGCGGATCTTATGGTTGAAATGCGCCGCGTAAACGTTAATACCGAGTTGCTCTTTAAGTGATAAAAGCACACAAAGAAGTGCCGCCGAATCGGCACCGCCCGAAAGCGCAACGGTTACGTCGCTTACACCGTTTAGAAGACTGAAATATTCTATTGCTTTTAAAACCTTTTTTATCATCTGTTTTTGTCAACCGAGGTGAAGCGGGTAAACTGACCGTCCCAATGAAGCTCAACACTTCCGGTCTCACCGTGGCGGTTTTTGGCTATGATGCACTCGGACTGAGTATCGTCACCCGTCTGCTCGCCCTCGCCCTTTTCACTGTCGTAATATGTATCTCGGTAAAGGAATAAAACTATATCCGCATCCTGCTCTATTGAGCCCGAATCACGAAGATCGGCAAGCGCCGGCTTATGCGATTTCCCCTTTGCCTCGGTGGCACGGGAAAGCTGTGCACAAACAACAACCGGAACCTTAAGCTCCTTTGCCATAATTTTAAGATTACGGGTAATTTCGGAAACCTCCTGAACGCGGTTATCAATCTGACGCGCCGAGTGCATAAGTCCCAAATAATCTATAACAACAAGGTCTACCTTGCCGAGTCTTCTTATTTTTGCCTTTACCTCGGGAACGGTAATATCAGAGGTCTCGTCAAAATACAACTCGCATTTTGAAAGCATATCCCCCGCCTGAGCAAGCCTTGTCCATTCATCGGGAGTAAGCTCGCCTGTGCGGAGCTTTTCACTCTTTATTCCCGCTTCACTTGAAAGCAGGCGCTGAGCAAGCTGGTCACGTGTCATCTCAAGCGAGAAAAAGCAAACCCGCTTGCCTCTGTCCACCGCTACATTACGCGCGATATTAAGTGCAAATGAGGTTTTACCCATACCGGGGCGCGCACCCAAAATAATAAGATCGGATTTATTAAGCCCCGTTATCTTGCGGTCAAGATCACCTATCCCGCAGGGAATACCGATATAATCATCCCTTGTTTCGGGATTTGTCATCTTATTAAGGCGGTCATAGGTTTCGTTTGTGAGCACGCTTTTAATGTGAGTAAGTCCCGAAACCTCTCTGCCCGAGCGGATTTCATAGATGCGCTGTTCGGCATTATCTATAAGCTTGCCCGAATCGAGAGTGTTTTCGTTTATATCCTTTATTATACCTTGTGCCGCTGACATAAGTGCGCGGGCATAATACCTCTCGCGGACTATGGCCACATAGGTAAGCACATTCGCAGACGACGGAACAACCTGTGCAAGCTCGGTAAGATAGGCTTTGCCGCCTGCCTCGTCATAAACCCCGTCCTTCTTGAGCTTTTCAAGTAAGGAAACAAAGTCTATTGACTGACTGAGTTCATACATAGAGCTTATGCAACTGAATATTTCTCTGTGCTGCGGTATATAAAAGTATTCGGGTTTTATCTGTACCGCAACATCGGTCATACACTGCGGGTCTATAAGCACCGAGCCGAGCACCGCCTGCTCCGCCTCCGAGGAATAAGGAGCGCGCGCACCCTCAAAATCAAAAATCAGTTTATCGTTACTCATTTTCTACTCCGATACATTTACGGTTAATTTTGCCGTAATGCCCTGATAAAGTTTTATTTCCGCCTCATAATCGCCGAAATTTTTAATGTCGGCAACCGTCATTTTCTTGCGGTCTATCTCGATACCCAGTTCATTCTTGATTTCGGCGGCAATTTCCTTTGAGGTTATACTGCCGAAAAGTCTCCCCGCAGAGCCTGCCTTTGCCTTTATGTGAACGGTTTTACCGTTCAGCTTGTCGGCGGTATCCTTTGCGGCGGCTATTTCCTCGCTCTTGTGATGCGCCGCAGACTCCTCCTTGCTCTTAAGCTCGGACATTGCGGCGTTATCCGCCACTACCGCAAGATTTTTCGGGAAAAGGAAGTTTCTCGCATATCCGTCCGAAACATTGACAAGCTCTCCCTTTTTACCCTTGCCTTTTACATCTGCAAGTAAAATTACCTTCATTTTAAGTCACCCTTTATATTTCCATAATCACCGGCAAAACCATCGGACTGCGGTGCGTTTTATTGAACAGAAACTTTGATACACCGTCTTTGATTCTTGTTTTGATACCGTTCCAATCCTTTGTACCGGAAATGTAACACTTTTCGAGAATATCGCAAACGGTTTCGTTGAGCTCGTTCATAAGTTCCTCGGATTCCTTTACGTAAACAAAGCCCCTTGATACAACGTCAGGTCCGGATACAAGCTCGTGCGTAACACCGTCTATCGCAACAGTTACAACGATTATACCGTCCTCTGCAAGATGCTTACGGTCGCGGAGTACTATACTTCCGACATCGCCCACTCCGAGGCCGTCAACAAGCACCCTGCCTGCCGTAACGGTTTCTGCGGATTTAACCGACTTTTGAGTAAGCTCTATAACATTTCCGTTGGCGGGAATGATAATGTTTTTCTCATTTATCCCCATTGCCTGTGCCACAAGTGAATGCTTGAAAAGATGCTTCTGCTCACCGTGTACCGGAATAAAGTATTTCGGCTTTACGATGCTCAGCATCATTTTAAGCTCTTCCTGACAGGCGTGGCCCGAAACGTGAACATCATACATCTTCTCATAAACCACGTTGGCGCCTCGGCGGATAAGCTCGTTTACAACCTTACCGACAAGCTTTTCGTTACCGGGAATGGGAGTTGCCGAAATAATTATCATATCTCCCGGAATAAGCTCGACTAATCTGTGGTCACTGAAAGCTATCCGGTGGAGTGCCGAAAGCGGCTCACCCTGACTGCCGGTTGTTATAATAACAAGCCTTGAGGGGTCATAATTTTTAAGCTGCTCAATATCAACAAGCACGCCCTCGGGCACCTTAAGATAGCCAAGCTCAGATGCAACGTTTACAACATTAAGCATACTCCTGCCGGAGATTGCAACCTTTCTGCCGCAGTTCACCGCTTCGTCTATTATCTGCTGAATACGGTGAATGTTTGATGAAAAGGTGGCAACGATAATGCGATGTCCCTCCGCCTTTCTGAAAAGATTGGAAAAGGATTCACCCACAAGTCTTTCGCTCGGTGTAAAGCCGGGACGCTCTGCATTAGTTGAATCGGAAAGCAGTGCCAAAACACCCTTTTCGCCAAGTCGTGCAAAGCGCGCAAGGTCTATCACCTGATCATCAATAGGTGTGGTGTCTATCTTAAAATCGCCTGTTTGCACCACCGTTCCCGCCTTGCAGGCGATAGCAAAGCCCACCGAATCGGGAATTGAGTGATTAACGTGAATAAACTCTACCGTGAACTTGCCGAGAGTAATTATACTGCCGGGCTCAACAGTATTCAGCTTTGCATCGGAAAGAAGGTGATGTTCTTTAAGTTTTCCCTCGATAAGTCCTATTGTGAGACGGGTAGAATAAATGGGAAGATTGAGATTTCTCAAAAGATACGGTATTGCGCCGATATGATCCTCGTGACCGTGGGTTACCACAAGTCCCTTTATCTTATCTTTGTTTTCCAGTATATAAGAAAAATCGGGAATTACTATATCAATGCCGGGTGTTTCTTCATCGGGGAAGCTCATACCGCAGTCCACGAGTATCATATCACCGTCATACTCATAAAGGGTGATATTCTTACCGATTTCACCTATACCGCCGAGCGGTATTATCTTTACGGGTTTGGGCGGCTCTTTTGCCTTACGGTTTTGATATTTAACGTTTTTATTCCTCTTTACGGCACTGTTATTTTGCATATTGTTGTTTTTCTTTAAAGCGGTGCCGCTGTTATTACCGCTTACAAGACTTTCCACCGCGCTTTTTGAAGACATTACGCGGTGTTTACCCTGCATTTTGGCAGGCTTATTGATTCTTTTTTCTGTTTGGTTTGCCAAAGAATTTACCTCCGTAGTTTATATATCAAGGCACCATACCCGATACTGCAATCGCGGCAGCGCCTGAATCACAAAAATAATTAACCAATTTATTTTACCTTTTTTCACTGCCGCTTGTCAAGTATTATATTACCAATAATTATATTATTGATAAAGCGGCAATAAAATAATCAAAAAATCGGTCTTTTCACCAAAGCGATAAGACCGACATCTTTTACTTTGTTCCCGTAGAGCCGAAACCGCCCGATGACCTCTCGGTTTCATCAAGGCTTTCACTCTCAACAAAATCAGCCTTTAAATACGGCATAATCACCATTTGCGCTATCCGCTCGCCGTTTTCCACATACTGCGTTTCGCCCGAATGATTATGTATTGCAACCATTATTTCACCGCGGTAGTCACTGTCCACCACACCGACCTTATTTGCAGGAGCAAGTCCGCGGTTTTTGGCAATCCCGCTTCTTGCAAAAACAAATCCCGCATAGCCCGAAGGTATTTCGAGTGCTATTCCGGTATGTATCATAACCGTTTTACCCGCACCTATCTCGGTTTTTCCGTCCATACAGGCATACAAATCCGCACCTGCGGAGAACTCTGTACCGTAGGTCGGAACAACTGCGTTTTCGTTTAATTTGATAAATCTTACTTTACTCATTTTTAAGCTCCCAATAATATTTTCTCTTGCATTCGGGGAAAGAATCGAGCACACCGTGTTCGGGATCGTAGACTTTTCCCTTGAAGTATAACGACCAATGCCAGCAACGCGGAGTTTCAAGGCTTAAAAGCGCGACTTCGGGAATATCGGATATGCTTTGTGCCTCTTTTCTCTCCTGCGCCATAAAAACCGAAAGCTCTTTGAATAACCGCCGCATATCCTTAAGGTCGGTCTCACTGTCCTTACCTGCCATACGGATAACAGCGTGCACGTCAACACCCGTTACCATGGCTATCACAGCCTGACCGCAGGCAAGCGGATTTGGTTCAAAAATATGTTTAACATCACTTACAACCGGCATATTATTACCCCGAAAACTCTTTTAAAATATAGTAGCATCGCACCGGTATTTTGTCAAGTATGTACCTTTTTATTATTATTATATATAAAGTTACTATTGATTTTTGGGAAATGTTGTGGTAAGATGTATGGGTGTTCAAATGCAATGACGAAGAGAGTAGCGGTGATACGCGTTCCTTAAAGCGAGCCGGCGGCGGTGCGAGTCCGGCAGGAGCATTTACCGTGAAAATCACTTCCGAGCAGCGGTATGAACGGTTTTGCCTATTAGTTTCCGCCGGTCAATCTCCGTTATGGGATTTGCGGATAACACAGTCCGTCATAATAGGTGGTATTTTTAATTTCCCTGTCCTATTATGGGCGGGGAATTTTATTTGTGAGGTTATATTATGTACAAGGAAATCTCTCCGAATCTCAATTTTGTTGAGCAGGAAAAGGAAATCAAAAAGTTCTGGGATGATAACAAGATTTTTGAAAAAAGTGTGGATACCCGTGCAAAGGGTGAGCCTTATGTGTTTTATGACGGTCCCCCCACCGCAAACGGTAAACCGCATATCGGTCACGTTTTAACGCGTGTTATTAAGGATATGATTCCGCGTTACCGCACAATGAAGGGCTATATGGTACCCGGAAAAGCAGGTTGGGATACGCACGGACTGCCGGTTGAACTTGAGGTTGAAAAGCTTTTGGGACTTGACGGCAAGGAACAAATTGAGCAATACGGTCTTGAGCCGTTTATAGACCACTGCAAGGAAAGTGTTTGGAAATACAAGGGTATGTGGGAGGACTTCTCAAAAACCGTAGGCTTTTGGGCAGATATGGATAACCCCTATGTTACCTATGATAACAATTTTATAGAATCGGAATGGTGGGCACTTAAAAAGATTTTTGAAAAAGGTCTTTTGTATAAGGGCTTTAAAATCGTTCCCTACTGTCCCCGCTGCGGAACTCCGCTTTCCTCACACGAGGTGGCGCAGGGCTACAAAATGGTTAAAGAGAGAAGCGCGATAGTCCGCTTTAAGAAAAAGGATGAAGATGCTTATTTCCTCGCATGGACCACAACACCGTGGACTCTCCCCTCAAACACCGCGCTTTGTGTAAACCCCGATGAGATTTACTGCAAGGTAAAAGCGGTGGACGGCTATACCTACTATCTTGCAAAGGCACTGCTTGATACAGTGCTTGGCTCACTCGCAAAAGATGGTGAAAAGGCTTACGAGGTGCTCTGCGAGTTTACAGGTAAAGAGCTTGAATACAAAGAATATGAGCCGCTTTTTGATTTTGTTAAACCGGTTTGCGATAAGCAGAATAAAAAGGCACATTTCGTTATGTGTGACAGCTATGTTACTATGACTGACGGTACAGGTATCGTTCACTGCGCTCCTGCTTTCGGTGAGGATGATGCGCGTGTGGGAAGAAAATACGATCTGCCTTTTGTTCAGTTTGTTGACGGCAAAGGCAATATGACCGAAGAAACTCCCTATGCCGGAAAGTTTGTTAAAGAAGCCGATCCGCTCGTGCTTAACGACCTTGACGAGAGAGGGCTTTTGTTTGATGCGCCCAAGTTCGAGCACGATTATCCTTTCTGCTGGAGATGTGATACTCCCCTTATCTACTATGCACGCGAATCCTGGTTTATCAAGATGACCGATGTTAAGGAAGACCTTATAAGGAACAACAACACCATAAACTGGATACCCGAAAGCATCGGCAAGGGCAGATTCGGCGATTGGCTCAATAATGTCCAGGACTGGGGCATTTCGCGTAACAGGTATTGGGGTACTCCCCTTAATATATGGACCTGCGAATGCGGTCATATGCACTCGGTGGGAAGTATCGCTGAGCTTAAAGAGCTTTCGGATAACTGCCCTGACGATATCGAGCTTCACCGCCCGTATATTGATGCTGTTACAATTAAATGCCCGCACTGCGGAAAGCAGATGCACCGCGTTCCCGAGGTTATCGACTGCTGGTTTGACTCGGGCTCAATGCCATTTGCACAACATCACTATCCGTTTGAAAATAAGGAACTTTTTGAATCGCAGTTCCCTGCCGACTTTATTTCCGAAGCGGTTGACCAGACACGCGGTTGGTTCTATTCCCTGCTTGCAATTTCAACCCTTATTTTCAACAAAGCACCCTATAAGAACGTAATAGTTTTAGGTCACGTTCAGGACGAGAACGGACAAAAGATGTCTAAATCCAAAGGCAACGCGGTAGACCCGTTTGATGCACTCGAAAGTTTCGGCGCAGATGCAATCAGGTGGTATTTCTACACGAACTCTGCACCGTGGCTGCCTAACCGTTTCCACGCGAAAGCGGTAACCGAAGGTCAGCGCAAATTTATGGGTACTCTTTGGAACACCTACGCGTTTTACGTTTTATATGCAAATATTGATAATTTCAACCCGCTTGAGCATAAGCTTAACAAAAAAAGCCTTACCGTTATGGATAAATGGCTTATTTCAAAACTCAATTCTATGGTGAAAGCGGTTGACGATAATCTTGCAAGCTACCGCATACCCGAGGCCGCAAAGGCGCTTGAGGAGTTTGTTGACGAAATGAGCAACTGGTATGTACGCCGTGGCAGAGAGCGTTATTGGGTACAAAATATGACCGAGGATAAAATTACGGCATATATTGTGCTTTACAACGCGCTTGTTACCACTGCCAAAGCTGCCGCTCCGATGATACCGTTTATGAGTGAGAGCATTTATCAAAACCTTGTGAGAAGCATAGATAAATCAGCCCCCGAAAGTGTACATTTGTGCGATTTCCCCGAGGTTGACGAAAAGCTTATCAACAAAGAGCTCGAAGAAGAAATGGAGAGCGTGCTTAAGGTTGTTGTGCTCGGCAGAGCCGCAAGAAACGGTGCAGTGCTTAAAAACCGTCAGCCGTTAAGCAAGATGTACGTTAAATCGGATATTGCGCTTGATACGCTCTGCGCCGATATTATCAAAGACGAGCTTAATATTAAATCAATAGAGTTTACCGACAATGTGGGTGATTTCGTAAGCTACAAGTTCAAGCCGCAGCTTAAAACCGTAGGCCCCAAATACGGCAGACAGCTTAACGATATCCGTACGGCTTTAAGCGATCTTGACGGAAGCGCCGCAAAATCGGAGCTTGACCGAAACGGTGCCATTGTGTTAAAGCTTACCTCTGGCGATGTTACCCTTTCCGAGGAAGACCTGCTTATCGAGGCTACCCAGAAGGAAGGCTTTTACACCCTAAGTGACAGCGGATATACCGTTTCCATTGACACCACCCTTACCCCCGAGCTTATAAATGAGGGCTACGCAAGGGAGCTTATCAGTAAAATACAGACTATGCGCAAGGAAGCCGGATTTAACGTTATGGACCATATCACCGTAACGGTAAGCGGCAGCGAAAAGGTTTGCGGCATAGCACTTGAAATGAAAGAAAGTATCGTGGGCGACACGCTCGCCGATTCACTTGAAAAATCCGAAGCCTGCGGATATACCAAGGAATGGGATATCAACGGCGACAAGGTAGTTTTGGGCGTTAAAAAGGTTTAATATCGAGAGGTAATACTATGGCTGAAAATAATGAAAACTACGATATTTCGTCAACATCGGAAAATACCCAAAAGGTTGAGGACAGTCCGTTTGAAGCATACGGCAACGGTATATTCAAAAACCTCGGCACCATTATAAAGACAGTTTCTTTTATAATCGCCTTTTTCATCGTAATATTAAGCTTTGTTGCCGCATATTTTCTTTTTTCAAAGCAACCGCTTTATATGGCAATTTCGCTCGGAATAGTTATATTGGGCACTGTGGTTGCGGCAATCGTTATGTTCCTTATATACGGACTGGGTCACGTTATCTGCCAAAACAACGAAATACTCAAAGAACTTAAGAAGTAATAATCAAAAGAGGCTTATACAGTATGAGTTATACTCCAAACAAGGCTGTTTTGCTTGTCAAATCCGCTATCGGCGGTGTTAAGACTTTTTATAACGATATATTCCCCCGCTTTTTGCAAAACACATTTGAAGTTAAATCCACAAAACATTCAAAAATCACCGCAGTTGTAATAACCGCGGTGCTGTTTGCCGTTGTTCTTGCCAATAATAACGCGTTTTTATCCCTTGGCTTTAAAGAAAAATGGTGGCTGCTTGCATTTGCGTTTATTATGCCGTTTATTATCGGTGCGATAATTTGTTACAGTATAACGGTTAAAAACAAAGTGCTTAATTGCATACTGCATTTTTCAACACTTTTCCTTTTGCCGTTTGTTACCATTACAATGACCGAGTGCTTAAACAATATCTTTATATACGATATGACATACCTCGGTTTTCTCGGAAATTATCTGCTTGTTTTATTGCTTAATTTCTTTGTTTTTGCGGTTTCGGGAAGCTTCAGAGCAACCGTGATTGCCGTAAACACACCGCTTTTCGGTCTTGCGGTAGCGCACTGTTACATAATGGAGTTCCGCGGCACACCCTTTATCCCGATGGACTTTTTGGGTATAACAACCGCCGCAAATGTTGCAAACACATATACCTTTAAGCTTAACCACCTCGTGCTTATCGGCTTGTTGCTTTATATTTTTCTTATTGTGTTCGGCATCAAGCTTAAAACACCTGATTTCCGCATACTCACAAAGATAATTTCAAGAACCGTAACGGGTGCTGTTTTTGCGGTTACAATGTCAATTTTCTTCCTTACCTCGTTTTTTGCGGATATGGGAATTAAGCCCGATTTTTGGAATCAGACAAGAGGCTACCGCAACTACGGATTTGCCTTTAACTTCTTCTGCAATACAAAATATCTTTATATGTCCACACCTAACGGCTACGACCCTAACGATGTGGGTGAGTTTGTTGATAAAACCGTATCCGAAACCGAAAGCGAGCCTGTTGCCACGCCTGAAAATGCACCTGATATCATCTGCATTATGAATGAATCGCTTTCCGACCTTTCGGTACTCGGAGAGATAAGCACCAATGCCGACTGTATGCCGTTTATACACTCGCTTACCGAAAACACGGTAAAGGGCAACCTTTATGTTCCGGTAGTTGGTGCCGGCACTTCAAATACCGAGTTTGAGTTTTTAACAGGACATTCCACCGCATTTTTGCCTTCGGGCTCTAATGCTTATATGCTTTATATAAAAAATCCCATCGCATCACTTGTTTCAACACTTGAGGGTCAGGGATATTCCTCTTTTGCATTCCACCCCTATTATTCAAGCGGATGGAACCGTGTGAATGTTTATAAGTATATGAGCTTTAACCGCACAAGTTTTCTTGAAAACATAATGGATATTTCCATTATGAACGAGTATTTGCAAAATCCGTCCGATCCCGATTATATGCAAACACTTATTGATACCAACTATCCCGACAGGCAGAATATGATACTGCGCCAATATATAAGCGATTCCTATGACTACCGTGTCCTGATAGAGGATTACGAAAACCGTGACAAGTCAATCCCCTATTTTGCGTTTAATGTCACAATGCAAAACCACGGCGGATACACCACCGCGTTTTCAAACTTTAATCAGGAAATATCCCTTACCGATACAAGCTTGCCTTATATAAAAACCAACCGATACCTTTCTCTTGTCAAAAAAAGCGATGAGGCTTTTGAAGAACTTATAAATTACTTCAAAAACGTTAAAAAGCATACTGTTATTTGTATGTTCGGCGACCACCAGCCTACTATCGAAACCTCATTTGTTGCGAAAACTCTCGGTACAGAAGATCTTTCGGACCTCACGATAGAGCAGGAACAAAAACGCCACATCACACCGTTTATTATCTGGGCAAACTACGATATTGAGGAAAAGGAAATAGAAAAGCTCAGCTGTAACTATCTTTCGAGCTATGTGCTTGAGGTTGCGGGTGTTCATTTGACCGAGTACAACAAATATCTTTTGCGTCTTTCCGAAAAACTGCCGGTTATTGACACGGTGGGTTATATCGACAGCGAGGGCAACTATTTTAAGTGGAGTGACCGCTCACAGTATAACGAATTGCTTAGCGAATACGAAAAAATACAGTATAATAACATATTCGATTCAAAAAACAAAAACACCTCTATATTCTATCTTAAGGGATACACCGGTGATGAGGGCGTTGACCTTGACGGCGATGATAAGTAAGTTATGAAAAACACAACTCTTTGCCATATTGAAAAAGACGGTAAGTATCTGATGCTTCACCGTGTTAAAAAGCAAAACGATCTCAATAAGGATAAATATATCGGTATCGGCGGAAAGTTCGAGGATAAGGAAAGCCCCGAACAGTGCAATGCACGTGAGGTTTTTGAGGAAACAGGACTTACCCTGAAAAGTGCCTGCTACCGCGGTATTGTGACCTTTGTTTCCGATGAATGGGAAACCGAATATATGCATATTTTCACCTCGAAGGACTTTACCGGAAGCATTAAAGAATGTGATGAGGGTGAACTTTGCTGGATAGATAAAAAAGAAGTGTTAAACCTCCCTATCTGGCAGGGCGATAAGATTTTTTTAAAGCTTATCGAAAAAGAAAACGAGCCGTTTTTTTCTTTAAGGCTCGAATATACAGGCGAAAAACTGATAAGTGCTATTTTAAACGGCAAGGAGTTAAGCTTATAATGAATATCTGTGTTTACGGTGCCTCTTCAAACCGAATATCCGAAAGCTACATAAAAGCAGGAGAACTGCTCGGCAAGGTTATCGCCATGCGCGGTCACACCGTGGTTTACGGCGGCGGTGCTGAGGGAATGATGGGTGCCATAGCGCGCGGAAGCATCAAAAACGGCGGCAAGGTTATCGGTATCGCTCCGTCTTTTTTTAAGGTTGACGGCTGTCTTTATGATAAATGCACCGAGTTTATCTATACCGAAACGATGAGTGAGCGAAAGACCTTACTTGAGGATATGTCCGATGCCTTTATTACCACACCCGGAGGTCCCGGAACCTATGATGAGTTTTTTGAAACCTTTACACTAAAGCAACTTGATAAGCACAGAAAACCGATAACGCTTTTCAACATAAACAGTTATTTTGATTTGCTTAACGAGGTTATGGAACAGGCGATAAGACTTGACTTTATGAAAGAAAAGAACCGAGAAAACTACTTTATATCCGCCGATGCCGAGGAAATTGTAAAATATATCGAAAACTACAAGCCTGCGGACGTGAATATCGCGGATTTCAAGAATATAACAACGGGGAAATAACAACTTAAATTGCACATAAAAAAGCAGCTCACACAATTTGTGTGAGCTGCTTTAAGTTTACCGGATAAATTATTTTACCATGCTTGCAACTTCGGCAGCAAAATCGTCTACACGCTTTTCGATGCCTTCGCCCTTTTCAAAGCGAACAAAGTCTGCAATTTTGATTGCGGCGCCAAGCTCCTTGCCGGTTTTCTCAACATACTTACCAACGCTGAGCTCGCCGTCCATAACGAACTGCTGTTCAACAAGGCAGTTCTCCTTATAATACTTACCTATTTTGCCCTCAACAATTTTGCCGAGAACAGCATCCGGCTTATTAGCCATCTTGGGATCTTCCTTCATCTGAGCAATAAGGATTTCCTTTTCCTTATCGAGAACCTCGGCGGGAACCGAAGCCTCATCAAGATAGGAAGGATTCATAGCGGCTATCTGCATGGCAACATTTTTGCCCATGGCAACAAACGCTTCATTGCTTGCATCAAGCTCGGTATCAAACTTAACCATAACACCTATCTTGCCGCCTGCGTGAACATAGGTAACAACCTTGCCCTCATAACGAACAAAACGGCGAACTTTAATGTTTTCACGAATCTTAAGGAATAACTCCTGAACCATTTCTTCAACAGTCTGACCGTTTTCGGTGCATTTAAGGAGAGCATCCATATCGGCGGGGTTTTGGTTTGCAACTATCTTTGCAACCTTAAGTGCAAGAGCTTTAAACTCTTCACCGTTGGCAACAAAGTCAGTCTCTGCGTTAAGCTCAACAACAGCGCCTACGCCGTTTTCAACTATTGCGCATACAGTACCCTCGGCGGCAACGCGGCTCGCCTTCTTTGCCTGTGAAGCAAGACCTTTTTCTCTTAAGAAATCGGTGGCAGCTTCCATATCACCGTCACACTCGGTAAGGGCTTTTTTGCAATCCATCATACCGCAGCCGGTTTTTTCTCTTAAAGCCTGAACATCTTTAGCAGTAAAAGCCATAAGTAAAATCCTCCTGAAAATATTGAGTTAAATTATTAAGCTTCTTCGGTTTCAGCCTCAGCAGCCTCAACCTCTTCCTCAGCCTCATCGTCCTCAACGGCGGCGGTGCCCATTTCGGTACCCTGTCTGCCCTCGATAACGGCAGCAGCCATTGTTTCGGCAAGAAGCTTAACGGCACGGATAGCATCATCGTTACCGGGGATAACAACATCAACATCATCCGGATCGCAGTTTGTATCAACTATTGCAACGATCGGTATACCGAGCTTATGAGCCTCTGCAACGGCAATCTTTTCTTTTCTGGGGTCAACAACGAAAAGTGCGCTGGGTATTTTTTCCATATTCTGAATACCGCCCATAAACTTTTCGAGCTTCTCTATTTCAAGTTCGAGCTTAACAACTTCCTTTTTGGGAAGAAGGTCAAAGGTGCCGTCCTCACGCATAGCACGCAACTGATTAAGACGTGCAATTCTTGTGCGAATGGTTGTGAAGTTTGTGAGCATACCTCCGAGCCAACGCGCATTTACATAAGGCATACCGCAATGCTCTGCCTCTTCCTTAATGGAATCCTGAGCCTGCTTCTTAGTGCCTACAAAAAGAATGTCCCCACCCTCTGCGGCAATGTCACGAACAAAAAGATATGCTTCGTTGAGCTTCTTAACGGTTTTCTGAAGGTCGATGATATAAATACCGTTACGCTCTGTGAAAATGTACTCAGCCATTTTCGGGTTCCAGCGGCGAGTCTGATGTCCGAAATGAACACCGGCTTCGAGCAGCTGTTTCATTGATACTACTGCCATAATTTTTTCCTCCTGAGGTTTAACCTCCATCCCGCCCATCGTTTCGGCAATCGGCCGTATCAAACCGACACCCACCGACACTATGCGGAATGTGTGTAATATTTTTATCGCACAATGCGACTAATAGATTATATCACGGTGTTTTTTAAAATGCAAGCAAAAGTTTTAAACCTGTAAAATAAAATTATTGCCGTTCAATAAATATTTACTTTTTTAAAATAAATTGGTTGACTTATACACCGGTTTTGTTATATTATATATGTTAATAATACTGTAAAGGGGTATATAGTTATGGCCACATACTTTAAAGAAACCTCGCACACCTTTAACGAATATCTTTTAGTGCCCGGATATTCATCTTCCGAGTGTATTCCCGCCAATGTAAGCCTCAAAACTCCGTTGGTGCGTTTTAAAAAAGGTGAAAAAAGCGAAATTGAAATGAACATTCCCCTCACCTCTGCAATAATGCAGTCGGTATCGGGTGAACGTCTTGCGGTAGCTCTTGCACGTGAGGGCGGCGTATCTTTTGTTTTCGGCTCACAATCGGTTGAGAGTCAGGCGGCAATGGTTAAAAGAGCGAAGCTGTATAAAGCAGGTTTTGTTGTAAGCGACTCAAACCTTTCACCTGACGATACACTTGCCGATGTGGTTGCGCTTAAGACAAAAACCGGTCACTCCACCGCCGCTGTTACGGTTGACGGCACGGCAAACGGCAAGCTTTTGGGTATAGTTACAAGCCGCGATTACCGCGTAAGCCGTATGGCTCCGGACCTTAAGGTCAAGGACTTTATGACTCCCCTTTCACAGCTCGTTGTAGGCGATGAGGCAACAACACTTAAACAGGCAAATGATATCATCTGGGACCACAAGTTAAACTCTCTCCCGATAGTTGATAAAAACGGTAATCTTATGTATTTTGTATTCCGTAAGGACTATGATGCGCATAAAGAAAATCCCAACGAACTGCTTGACAGTCAGAAGCGATATGTTATAGGCGCCGGCATAAACACAAGAGACTATGCCGAGCGTGTTCCCGCTTTGATTGAAGCAGGTGCGGACGTGCTTTGTATCGACTCCTCCGAGGGCTTCTCCGAGTGGCAGAAGCTCACCATTGAGTGGATAAGAAAGAACTACGGCGAAAAGGTTAAGGTGGGTGCAGGCAACGTTGTTGACGGCGAAGGCTTCCGTTTTCTTGCCGACTGCGGTGCCGATTTTGTTAAGGTTGGTATCGGCGGCGGCTCTATCTGTATCACAAGAGAAACAAAGGGCATCGGCAGAGGTCAGGCAACCGCACTTATTGATGTTTGCAACGCGCGTGATGAATACTTTAAAGAAACCGGTATCTATGTTCCCGTTTGTTCGGACGGCGGCATAGTTCACGACCATCATATGACACTTGCGCTTGCCATGGGCGCCGATTTCCTTATGCTCGGCAGATATTTTGCAAGGTTTGACGAAAGTCCCACAAACAAGGTTATCTTAAACGGCAACTACTATAAGGAATATTGGGGCGAGGGCTCTAACCGTGCCCGCAACTGGCAAAGATACGATTTGGGCGGCGATAAGAAGCTTTCTTTCGAGGAGGGCGTTGACTCCTATGTTCCCTATGCCGGAAGTCTTAAGGACAATGTTGCGCTTTCGCTCAGCAAGGTTAAGTCCACCATGTGCAACTGCGGCTCGCTTAATCTCCCCGATTTCAGAAACAACGCAAAGCTTACGCTTGTTTCGGCTACAAGTATTGTAGAGGGCGGCGCGCACGATGTTATCCAGAAGGAAACCTCGTTAGGCCGTATAAAATAATATCAGCAAAAATAACACAAGGCTCTGTATCACAAACGGTACAGAGCCTTGATTTTTATTACCTTATTATATGTTAAAACTCCATTTTAACATCGGCGCGTTTTGCTTCCTCCGCCTCGAAGAAATCACGGCGTTTAAGTCCGCGCGAGTTTGCAACTATGCTTGAGGGAAATGTTACAAGCATTTGATTGTAAACCGAAACGTTGGCATTATAAGACCTTCTTGCTGCCTGCAAATGTTCTTCGGTATCGGTTACGGATTTTTGGAGAGCAACAAAGTTATCGGACGAGCGAAGCTCGGGATAAGCCTCGGCAACAACATTTATTTTGCCCTGAAGCTCGGTCATTTTAGCCGCCGCCTCAGCCTTTTCATTTATTGCCATACCCTTACGAAGCTCAATAACCGTTTTGAAGGTTTCCGCCTCGTGCGCGGCATAAGCCTTAACTATATCAAGCTGTTTTGTAAGCACATCGAAACGCTTTGTAAGCGCAACATCTATTCCGCTCTCGGCTTCATCAATCTTAACCTGTGCTCTTGAAAGCTTGTTTCCGATTGAAATATAAGCTATAAGCAGTAATACAACCGCAACTGCTATAATAAATAACCACATAACAAATAATCCCCTTTAAATTTAATTTTTATATATATCCCTATCCATCGCCATACCGTCAATGAAATCGGTGATAACCCTGATATCCTTTACAATGCGCTCTTTTTCACTTTCAGGATCGTTGTTTCCGAAAATCTTTGCCTCAAAAGCATCCTTGTTGTTCTGAAGCGCTATATGCAAAACGCCGCCGGTGAACATAAGCATCAAAGGTGCTTTGCTTTCGGAACGGAGTTTAAGCAGTGCGTCCATAATCTGAGGGGTAATGAGATAAAAAGCTTCCTCCTGATTTTGAGCATAAACCTTAAACTGCTTGTTAAACTCCTCATTTTCAAACTCAAGCTTATTAAGCTTATTCTCTTTTCTTGCAAATATGCCGCCTTTTCTCTTGGATGCGAAAAAGCCTTTTGAAATCATCTGCATTTCACACCGAAACTCTTTGTTGAAATCAAAGATCATCCATCTGCCCATAAATATCGTGCTTGTGGATGTGTTGCCTTCCGAATCGGTGGTTTCTTCTTCGATGAGAACATCACTCTGCTTAAAAGCAACGCCCTTATAAGTACCGGTGACAAGGTCGTTTGAATTAAAGCGATTGCCGGTGTTTATCATACCGGTAGCCGAAACAACATCCCACGGGATACCCGCATCCGGAGTAAAGCTTACGTTATCGAAAACCTCGCAAAGCGCGTTTTTAACAACATTTTCCTTAAAATAAAGTGTATACTGTTTGCTCTTTTTTGAAGTGTTTATAACAGCAAGTATAAAAAGCGCCGCGCCTATTACTGCGGGAAAAGGTGACCTTGCGAGATAAACCGCCGCAAAAGTGCCGACAATAACTATAAGGTCGATGAGCAGCGCTATCCTTACGGCTTTTTGCTTTTGTTTTAGGTTTAAGATGAGTTCGTCCATTGGCTTATCCTCCAATATTTATTCTTCATCAAACCGCACACTGTTTTGAACAAGTATACGGTCCTTTTGCAATTCCACAATTTTGCAAAACTCCTCAAAAGTTTTGATAACCTTTGACTCGGTTTCCATTATCTTTGCACGGATATCATCATTTTTTGCGCTGAAATAAAGCACAAGACAGTCCTCAACAACGGCAAGCCGCTTTATGGCCTCGTGACACTGATAGCATATAACCTGCTTTTCCGACCAGCGTTTATCGGTTTTGGTATAGTCAAAAAGCAGGTTCCTGTCCGCCGTGATATCGAGCTCATCGGCAAACTTTATAAGCGCTGATATATACTGAAGATTTATAATGCCGCCGTTTTGCAGATGAAAGCAGGGGCTGTAAGCCTTAGTGTCAAAAAGGTTTGTTTTGCGGTGCCCCCGTATCACCTGACAAATCGGATAAACATATTCCTCAGGTATTTCGAGCAGCCGTGCGTATTTTATAACAAACTGTGCACCGAACTCCTGATGAAACTTTCTCGCAAGCTCGCTCTGTGTTGTGAAACTGTGTTCTTTTTCGTATTTCACAACATCGGGTATATTGCCCTTTGTTTCATAAATATCGTGAACAGATATACCCATTCCCACATCATGAAGGCATGCCCCCATAAGCAAAATATAAAGCTCATCGGCATTCATACGAAAAACGTTTTCCCTGCCTGCTATTATGTTGCAATAGTTTATTACCTGTTCCGAGTGCTCAAACGAATGGTTAGTATAAAACGGAAAAACGGTTTTATAATTCATAAGCAGGCGCTCAATCGCAAAAACACTGCTTCGATACCTTTCGTGAAGCTCTTTATCAAGCTCAAACAGTCTTTTTTCGCAAATAAAATCCGTGTTATCCGTCAAAACATTTGCGGGCATAACCTACATCTCAATTCTTATCCGAAATTATTATTTTCCTTATAGCCTCAACCGCAGTTGTTATCGCAGGTTCACTGTCATGTGTTTCGCTGTTATCCATACCGAGCCTTGCGCGTTCCTGATTCCATACGCAGGTAAACACCGCGCCCGCTCTGAGCTTAAGCACCGAGGAGGTGATAAAAAGTGCGGCACTTTCCATCTCGGAGGCAAGGCATCCCGCCTTTATCCACGCTTCCCATTTGTTTTTAAGCTCATAAGATACCGGCATACGCTCGGGAGCATGCTGACCGTAAAACGAATCCTTACACTGCACTACTCCGGCATGGTATCTGTATTTAAGCTCTCCTGCCGCCGATATCAATGAGCTGAGCACATTATAATCGGGCACGGCGGGAAACTCTATCGGAACATATTCCTTTGTTGTTCCCTCCATACGTATCGCGCCGGTTGCGATAATAAGATCGCCGGCAAGCACTTCCTGCTGCATTCCGCCACAGGTACCTACCCTTATAAGTGTATCCACTCCGGTATTATTGAGTTCTTCAACGCATATCGCGGTTGAGGGGCCTCCCATACCGGTAGATATCACAAGTACCTTTTCGCCGCAAAGTTCACCTATATAGGTTGTGTATTCGCGGTTTTGGGCAAAAAAGCGCGGATTTTCAAGATGCTTTGCTATTGCCTCTACCCTGCCGGGATCTCCGGGCAAAATCGCATATCTCGCACCGTGCTCTTTACCAAAGCCTATATGATAGCATTTTTCCGAAAGCATATTTATTCCACCATTCTATTGTTATATTAAATCGGTTTTTCCGCTGTGAAAAGTACCAATATAATCACGTATACGCTTTAACTATTATTCAAATATATTATACCACAAACAAAAATGCTTGCTTGCAAGCGCATTTTTGTGTCGTGGTTCAATA
>JAZUGP010000044.1:0-3337 GCA_045641225.1 Acutalibacteraceae bacterium | reverse complement strand
AATGCATCTGGATTATGTATCAAAGACATTTGCCCCTTGCTATGTGTTATTGCATAGCAATTATATGAGCAGACAAGATATATAAATAACTGTTTAAGGTCTTCAATTTTTACAATCTCTCGCTTTTGTTTTACTGTGGTTTTTCTTTTGGCGAAGAACTCAAAATCTTCTTTTGTGTCCTGTGCCTTTAACTGTTCAATTTCTTCGTAGTTTAAGTCGTTTAAATCATATCTTATCATAGGTAATAAACCTCCTTACAAGGTTAATTGTATCATATCCAAAATAAAACTTCAATAGGCACCGAGGAGCTTGCGCACCTTGAAATGATATGTGCAATGGTTTATCAGCTCACCAAAAATCTTTCAAAGGAGGAAATCGTAAAATCCGGCTTTGATAAATATTTTGTTGACCACACAACGGGTGTTTACCCGATAGCGGCTTCCTCCCTGCCCTGGCGCGCCGAGTATATCGCCGCCAAAGGCGACATTATAGCCGACCTGCACGAGGACCTCGCCGCCGAGCAAAAGGCACGCGTTACCTACGACAACCTCATCCGCCTTATCGACGACCCCGATGTGCTTGATCCGCTGAGATTTTTGCGCGAGCGCGAGATAGTTCACTATCAGCGCTTCGGTGAGGCAATGCGCCGCACAACCGACCGCTTAAACTCCAAAAACTATTATGCCTGCAACCCCTCGTTTGATAAAAACTGCGGGAAATAATTTTTAAAAAAACACCTAAAAGCGCAAAAATGCGGGAGGGCTTTTGCCCTCCCGCGGTTGCTTGTTTGGAATTATTACATATTTTTTATCTGCCGGATATCGTTGCCTATGAACTTTTTGGCGGTGTAGTTTCCTATAAGCCTTGAGGTGATGCGCGGTGTATAGCGTTCCTCGAGCTCTTTCATCGAAAGGTTGGTACTGATAACGGTGGGTTTTTTCGACAAAAGGCGGGTGTTGATAAGGTTGTAAACGCAGGACTGTATGTAAGGCGACATAAACTCGCTGCCGAGGTCGTCAATCACGAGCAGGTCGCAGGAAACGGCGGCATCGTAGCTTGTGTTTGTGTGGGTCTCGAAATGGTCGCTCTCCATAGCCGAAAGCAGGTTATACGCCGAGCCGTAGATACAGTCATACCCGCGCTTTAAAAGGTCGTGCACAATAGCGAGTGAAAGGTGTGTTTTACCGAGTCCCGAATTTCCCATAAAGAGCAGATTTTTCGATGCTTCGGGTGAAAAGGTTATTGTGTATTCCCTGCAAAGCTTCAGTATCTCGGTCATTCGCTTTTTAGGGAATGTTTCGCCTGACCGCTCGGGATAATAGTTAAGGTCAAAGTTCTCGAAACGGCTTTCGGTAAGCGGGAGTGATTTTTCGGCATCGGCTAAGATAAGCTCGGTGGCGGCAGCCTTTACGCAGTCGCAAAGCTTACCGTCCGAATATCCGGTATCAAGACACTTTTTGCAGGCATATTCTATGGGCTTAATATCCGCTTTTTTAAGTATTTCAGCTTTCTTTTTTGCGATTGACGAAAGCCTTTCTTTAAGTACAGCGAGGTTTTCACCGTCCCCCGAAAGGGCGGTAAGCGCCATGGCGGCGCCGAGTGTCCCCTGCTCGTTTTCGATATCGGCAAACTCCTTATCGACCGATTTGAGCAGAGCTATTTTGTTTTCGTATTCATTAAGCTTTAAATCAAGAAGGCGTTTTTTCTCGGTAAGAACGGCAGCTACGGCTTCTTTTCGGTTGAGCATTTTAAAACGTCCTTTCAGTCGGAATTGAGCTTGCTTTCAAAAGCATCGATATCGTAAGCGGCAAAATCGTTCTTCGCGGCGCTTTTATTCTTGCGGCTTTTTATAATGTTTTCGGCATCGGAAACGGTCTTTACACCCTTTGAGTGCCAGCTTTCTATTATCTTATCGGTGTAAGCAAACGAAAACTTTGCGCTTGAGTCCACGCAGGCATCATAAGCCGCCTTTAAAAGCTTGCGGTCAAACCCGTAAGCGTTTACCCACTTATCGCAAAGGGCAAGCTCCTTTTCGCTCGGGCTTCGCTTATCTATTCCGAAAACACCGATAACAAGCTTGAAGGCAAGCTCCGCCTTGGTTTTTTCGGCTATTTCATTTTCGGCATCGGTTATGGTTTCTATGCCCTTATCGAGCCATCTTGCCGCCGTTTTCTCGATAAAGCTGATATTACACTTGTTTTGACTTGCGGCATACTGCAAAAGCAGGAGTATCACCGAAATGTCCATCCCCTCATCGTCATAAAGCCAGAGCAATGTTTGAGCCTCGTTTGATTTGAGGTTGCGTGAAAACTTTACCTGCGCTTCCCTTAAAAGCATTCGCACCTTCGGGTCCTCTGCGCCCCTGCGGGATACATCGTCCCTTGACGGCTTTTGAGCTTTTAAAACCGTTTTTTTATCCTTGCTTTTTTGGCTTTCACCCTCGGCGGACAAAGCTCCGCACTCTTTCCAGAATACCAGCGCGTCCTCAACGTCATAAGTATCGGCGCCGATAAGCTCGGCGATTTTCTCGGGGATTATTTCGGAGGTGTGATTGCGCATAACTGCAAGCAGTACCTTAAGCTGCACTGCTGAGGCGAGCTTTATGTATTTATCAACGGCGTCACTCGGCACGGGAAATGCCGACATAAATGCCGACGGACTTACAAAATAGCGCATACTCAAACCTCCTTTAAATATTCGGGATATCATTATAACATATTTTCACAATAAGTAAACAGAAATTTCTTTGCAATTTCCGTTTTTTATAAAAAATCGTGATTTTTTGAAATTGGGTATTGATTTTATAAAATTGTTGTGGTATTATACTATGGCGGTTAAAAATGCGCCGGTAGCTCAGCTGGATAGAGCGTCTGGCTACGGACCAGAAGGTCGGGAGTTCGAATCTTCTCCGGCGCGCCAAATAAAGCAACCACACTCTTGTGTGGTTGCTTTATTTTTTTACTGCGCGCAAGATTCGAACAGGACGGTTTTGTGGAACAAAACGTCAACCTTTCGGGGAACGGTTGACGAGTCCGCGTGCGTGTCGGGCGCAACAGCGACCGAGCGAATCTTCTCCGGCGCGCCAAATAAAGCAAGCACACTCTTTGCAGTGTGTTCTTAAGGACACACTGCAAGGAAATAAATCCCTTACGGGATTTGTGAAATATCCTTCGGATGTGAAATACGCCTTCGGCGTGTGAAATGCTCTGCGGAGCGTTGAGGGATTTATTTCATATCGAATTTCTGCGGAGCAGAAATATATCGAAATTTGCCAAAAGGCAAATTATATCGAGTTTGCCCGTGGGCAAACATATCGACAATAATACCGGCTGAATAA
>JAZUGP010000043.1:0-2612 GCA_045641225.1 Acutalibacteraceae bacterium | reverse complement strand
AGTGGAATATAACCAAACAAATAAATCCCGGAAGGAGCAAAACATACAGTTGCCATTGTGAAGCAACTTGCTTCCAAAATCCGTTTTTAGATTTTATTGTTTCTTTTGTAGCGTTGTTCATTCTTTTCCTCCATCAAGTATCTATTTCAGCACCGTCTTGCCGTAATTCGTTTTTCAGGTATTCAACATCTATATCAATAAATCTTGAAACATTATTTTTAACTTTTATTGCCGCCGCTGTTCCTGCAGCTTGACCGACAGCCATACATGTTGACATTATCCTTGCAGGTCCCAATGCCTGACCTTCGGCATCAATGCAACGACCGGCAACAATTATATTGTTTGAATTTTTTGGTATTAACGCTCTATACGGTATTGAAACTATACCATCCTTTGGTCTTGTATATTTATTTGCAAAGGTTTGCCCGCCGTTCTTTCGTGACAAATCAAAATGCCGTCCTGCCAAAGCAATCGTATCGTCAAAATGAGTGCTGTACAACGCATCCATTTCTGTTAATTCATACTCTGCAACTATTCGTCTTGTTTCTCTGATACCCGGATACTGAGCTGTAAGTCTGAGACGGCAATTTTCGCAACCCGGAATGTATTTTTTGAAAATAACTTCAGCTAACATTTTAGCACGGTGTCTGCCCCAAAAAGTATGTTCGGAAAGTTCCTTTCCACTCGTTCCGTCTATATATTCATTTGTGCCGTCGTTTACCATAAATACTCCATCTTGCAACATCGGGAAAATAATTAGTGAACTTGGTAAATCATCAGCAATTTCAGGATTTTCTTCCTTTGCTTTTTTACATATATCCCTAAACCACGGGTCATTGCCGTCTTTTAAGTGTTTTTCAATTTTTGATGCATCAATATTTTCAATATGCGTTACAAAACCAACCGCAATCATTTCGCCGGTTATTTTATCACCTTTTATAGTTTTATATCCTGAGCGTTCAACCATGTCGGCATCGCCGCTGCAATCAATCAAAACTTCACACGGAACAAACTGCAAACCGCTTTTATTGGAAATATAAACACCTTTAATAGTGTTATTTTCAACAAGTGTATCAACTGCATGTGTATAATAAAAAACATCAAGACCGGATTCAATAGCCATATCATCAAAGCACCGCTTGCCTATCTCAATGTCAAATGTAAATTCATCATGACAGCCAAGTCTGTCTAATCCGGGATATTTGTCTGTTTGTGCCAACTTGCAAGGTCCGATTCCGCCGTTTTCACTTTTAATTTTAGTTACAACTTCATCAAAAATACCACCAACCGCTTTTCTCGGATGCGGCAATTCGGAATATTGTAAATTCTGAGCAATCATTTTCGGGAAAGGAATAGAACCGGTTGTCGCCCCTAACATAAACGGCAAAGCACCCGATGTTGAAGTTCCTCCCAAGCAACCATTTCCTTCAATCAAAAGAGTTTTACAACCTTTTCTTGAAGCAGAAACCCCTGCGGCAAATCCTGCCGGACCTCCGCCGACAACAACAACATCATATTTATCTATTGTTTTTATATTGATTAAACCGTCCATCAACTTACCCCTTTTAGACCAAAGTTACACTAATAGTCTATTCTACCTAAAAATTATACAACATTAAGTTTGTTAAATAAATAATCCAAATAGCCGTTTTCATTTACCAATTTTGCTATTTTTGTTTGGTTTTAACAAATATTTACAAACAACGGCAAGCAAAGATATTGAAATTATGTAATAATATCGCTCTTTTTTAAGTTTCTATACTCATTTGGACTGCAACCAACCATTTTTTTGAAGTATTTATTGAAAATAGAGCATTGTTCAAAATGAAGAACTGTAGCTATTTCATTTACTTTCATATTGGTGGTTATTAAAAGTTTTTTTGCTTCTGCAATCCGTAATTCATTTTTATACTGAACAATTGACTTGCCCGTCAATTCCTTAAATAAATGCGAAGCTCTTGAAGGGCTAATGTGTATTTGTTTACAAATATTATCAATCGTTAGGCAAGAATAATCACTGCTATTCTCATTTATGTATTTCGCTATCATATCAATAGTGCTGTTTTTTTCGGAAATCCCAAACGGTTCCGAATAGGAAACTATATTTGTAAGTATTTGAATAATCGACATTACAATATTTGCGTTTGCACATGGTTCGGATAAATTCTTAAAATTCTCCGATGCAATTTCAAACTGTTTGTCAATTATCCTAAGCGCATTTGAATTAGGATTTAAGAAAAAAGCAGAACCGCCCACGGCAAAAATGTTTTCTTTTGCAAAATCTTCAAACCCTATCATTAAACATATTTTTTCAAAAAAATCATAATCAACTATCAACTTGCTACGGTTATATGTTTCGGGATTATCCGGATTTGAGTGATGCATTTCAACGCCGTTTATCAAAAAAATATTGCCCGGCTCTATCGGAAGAACTTTATCCTTAACGATAAAATATCCTCCTTTTGACCATGTTTGTATTATTTCTATGCTGTTATCCATATGTGCAAGTCCGTAGTTCGGGTCCTTACCCACAATTTTATATTCCGATTCTATGATAAATTGGCAATCCATTTTTTGTCCTCCTCAATTCGGTGTTGAATTTTTTCAAAAAA
>JAZUGP010000042.1:0-8400 GCA_045641225.1 Acutalibacteraceae bacterium | reverse complement strand
AATGTTCAAATCGAAAATGTAAAATTTGATTTGCAGAGTCCTAACCAAGCGTATGTTGCCAACCGTATCGGTGTAGGTTCAATTATCGGATATGCAGGAGGTAGTATTACGGCAACCGACTGTATTGTAAAGAATATTTCGGGTAAGGCAATTAATAAATATTTCACCGGTAGCGGTAAGCCCGGTTCTGCCGGAAGCATCATCGGATTTGTTGACGGTGCCGGAGCATATAAACACACATTGACAAATATTATTTCCATTGGCAGAATGAATCCGTTATCTGCCGGTGTAGCAGACCCCGCATTTGTCACTACAAATACGGATACCGCTATTCCGCTCAGCATGCCGATTCGTGCCGGCTCAACCGCCACCAATGTTTATGCAATCGGTGATGTTGCCATTTTAGCGAGTTGCGGTATCACCAAAGCGGTCGATGAGGCAACATTTATAAATAATTATCTCGATACTTTTTATGCAAATATCGGCGCTTCAACAAACTGGGCAGCAAAAGAGACCGGTAAACTTCCAGCTCTTAAATCCTTCCCCTATGTTGAAGACCATAAGGAAAAGGCGGCAGTATTGCATTGCGATTTCAGCGTTTATGATACCACCACCGTGCGTAATGTGAATATTTACCATAATCCGTGGTCGATTGACTCAACAGGCGGAAACAAATGCCTGAAGGGCGACTTTAACACTGCCGGTCTTATTCGTTCAAGTTACGGATTTATTATCCCGAATAATACCGCATCGTATGAATACATGGTTGACGGCCCGATGGTGCCCGGTAAAATCTATAAACTTGAATTCAAGGCAAAAGCAGATAAAAAGTCAAACATTTATTATGCGCTTTACAACGGCAGTACCGGTACCGAAAATGCTGTTGAAAATCACGTTACCGATGATGTTTATGACGATTTTGGCAAGAGGAGAGCGGTTTTCACCACCGAATGGCAGACCTTTACAACCTATTTGACGTTTGAATCCTTTATCAATAATACGGATCAGCAACAGGGAACGGAAAGACCGTATTTCTTTGTTTATCCGCAACATGAAATTTGGGACAATGTTCTCTATTTCGATGATTTTGTACTTACGCCTTGTGACGGCGTTAGTTTCGCTGCCGCCGAAGACAAGTATTATGAGCCGACAGTAGGCGAAATCGGTGATGATATCACTCTTATCGGTGACCCCGAAAAGCAAGATTGGATTTTTGACGGTTGGTATAAAGACGCTGAACTTCAAACTCCGCTTGAAGGCACAGAGAAAATCGGCGATGTTGACGTTCTTTACGAAAAATTTGTAGAAGCAACCAAAGAGACTTCGTTTGACGATGTTACCGTTGATACAACCGGTGACGGCATTTATACCGAAAATCTTTATACAAAGGTAACAAGCAGCAATGCCTATCCGATAAATCTTGACCTTACCAATAACGGTGCGGGCAAAGCCGTGCTCGGTTTCGCCACTGCTTCCGAAGAAGATTTTGATGTGGCAAACAGCGTTATTTGGCAGAAAGATATTACCGGAAAATCCGGCAAGGTAGCAATTCTGCTGAAACCCAATACCGTTAAGGAAAACGGGGTAAAAGGCGATACGCTTTATGCGTTCGTTAAATACGAAAACGGCGCCGACCTTTCGATCACTAATTTTGAAGCGCTCGCCGGTCCTACCTCGCGCAGTGTGGAATGGGATGTCAATGCCGATAATGCAGCAGATATTCTTGACCTTGTCCTGCTGAAAAACGAAGCGGCAGGTCAGGCGGAGATTAACTGGCTGGCCGACCTTGACGGCGACGGCTTTGCCGCCCAGGCAAACGATCTTGTCGCTTTCAGAAAAGCCATTCTCGGCATTTCCGATGTGGTAACCGAAAAATACGGCAGAACGCTCGTTTGGAACGAAGAATTTGACGGCACTTCCCTTAACAGCGATACCTTTGCCATCAAGTATTCTGTGGATGATGAAAGTCTGATCGCCTCGCAGGATCCGGATAACTTAAACGTTTCAGACGGTAAACTCAATCTGAATGTTACAAGAGTTAACGGCACCAGTTATAAGGTACCTTACGGAGTAATGACAAGAAATAAGATGTCTTTCAACAAGGGCTATATTGAAATGTCTGCAAAGGTGAATCTTTCCGGCGGTCAGTGGGCTTCTTATTGGCTTTCCGCTTGGCTTGATGATAACACAGGCGAACATAAAGGCGAAATCGACATTTTTGAAACAACAGGTTCAGGATTTAAGCCTAATGTTCATTCGTGGTCGTCTGACGGTAAGCGTTTGGCACAGCTTGGTGATACCGTAACACGCTTTGCAATCGACGAGGATTTCGATACCACTGCTTATCATACCTACGGATTTGAGTGGGATGCCGATTTCTTGAAGTTCTATGTTGACGGTAATAATTATTACACCGTAACAACTGCTTCATTAGGTGAAAATTATGACGGTATTTTAGCACAGAATTATTACCTGCTTTTCGGAAATATTGTTTATGCAAATCAAGACGGCGAAATCACTTCTGATGACGCTCTGCCCCGTATGAGCATTGATTATGTAAGACTTTATCAGAAAGACGGCGAAACGATCACTGTCGCCCAATAATATTTTATTCGTTTAATTCTTGCCCCATTTTTGTAAATGGGGCAAGAATGTACTGTTAGGAACTTGATGAGTATGAAAACTGTTAAAGAATACATTGAAAAAAATTGGTACAAAACGATCAGAATGAATAAGGAAGACAATGATAAATTATTAGGATTACCGTTCCCTTATTCCGTACCTTGTATTAACGGAATGTTTCAGGAAATGTATTATTGGGATACATATTTTACAAATGTCGGTTTAATACACAGCGGTTTAATTCAACAAGCGGAAAACAACATAAATAATATGTGTTATTTAATAAATAAGTACGGTTTTATGCCAAACGGTAACACATTCGGGTATTTATCCCGTTCACAGCCGCCTTTCTTATCGCTTATGGTCAAAGAGGCTTATTTAGTTAATTGCGATAAAGAATGGTTAAAAGAATGTTATAAGTCACTTGAAAAAGAGTATTCTTTTTGGCAGACAGAAAGAATAACAAACTCCGGACTTAACCGGTATTTCGGAAAATTGAGTTACGAAGAAAAAATTCGATATGCCAAATATATGTGCGTTGAACGCTTTTCAATACCGATTCCGCAGGATGAGGAAACGCTTGAGCAATACGGGGAAAACATGATTTCGCTTTGTGAAAGCGGTTGGGATTGTAACAGTCGTTTCGGCGAAAGGGCACACGAGGGAAATTGGCTCGATTTGAATGCACTTTTATACGGATTTGAAAAGAATATGGAGTATTTTTCTTCGGAACTTAATAACGGCAAAGCTTCTGTTTGGGTTGAACGCGCCCAAAAGAGAAAAGTTTTAATGATAAAACTTATGTGGGACGAAAACAGCGGAGCGTTTTACGATTATGATTTTGTAAACGGTAAGCGTCTTGATTTGCTTACCACCGCAACATTTTACCCGATGTTTTGCAATATGTGTGACGATTATCAAGTTGAATGTATCGTTAAAAATTTACAAAAACTTGAACTTCAATACGGAATATCGAGTAGTGAAAACAAACAAGATTTGCTGTTTTTACAGTGGGATTATCCGAGCGGTTGGCCCTGTCAGCAATACATTGTGATTCACGCCCTGCTTCATTACGGATATAAAGACGATGCTTTAAGAATAGCCGAAAAATATGTGGATTTAGTAGACCGTGTGTTTGCAAAAACGGGCAAACTTTGGGAAAAGTATAATGTTTCCTTGGGCGATGTTTCGGTTACCCGCGAATACGAAACCCCCGAAATGCTCGGTTGGACTGCCGGAGTTTACCTTGATTGTATCCACTGGATTAAAACGGTTGAATAATTATCGAAAGGTGAAATTATGGGAATAAATAATCGCAAATTAGTATGGTTTGATGATTTTGGTGATGAAAAATTAAAGAAAGAAAAATGGTGCTTTATTCACGGAATGAACGCACCCGATTTAGAGTATGATAACGGCGAAAGCCATGTTTTTATTAAGAATAATAAATTGGTTTTGCTTTCCGATAAAAGCAGTTTAGAGGATAAATCTTATTGTGTTCCCGAATCCCTTTCAACAAAAGATACTATGAATTTTAGATACGGCTATCTTGAAATGAGAGCAAAAATACCGTTTAGACACGGTGCTTGGCCGTCGTTTTGGATGTGTTCAAAAAGACAGCTTAAAAAGGCGGATTATTTTTCCGAAATTGATATTTTTGAGGTCTTTTCGAGTACCGATACACTTGTTGTAAATCTGCATAAGTGGAAAGACGGTCAACACGCAATGCTTCCCGGCGGTGAGGGTTGTTCAAACAGAGGCTATACCTTTAGAAATCCCGAAAATCTTAATAACGAATACCATAATTACGGTCTTGAATGGAATAAAAAATATATGGCATTCAGTGTAGACGGCGAAGAATTTGCAAAATTCCCGATAGATGAAAGCGGTGAATTCAGCGATGGGCTACCCGGTATGCAGGGCTTTCACGATTTCGCGTACATACTTATAAATAACGAACTGTTTTCTCCCGGCAGGTCTTGGATACCCGACGGTGCGGCACTGACGGACGATGATCCGATGCCTATTGAATACTGTATTGATTATGTAAAACTTTATCAAAATTCCGATGACGGCGAAGAAATGATAACAGAGCTTTAACAGTGAGGTTTATATGTTTAAGGAATACCGAAATAAAGCACAGCAAATGATTGACAAAATGACCTTAAAAGAAAAAATCGGTCAGTTGAATCAAATAACGGTTGTTGCGTATCAAAATGATAGGGAACCGCTTTATGCTATGATACGAAACGGTGAGGTAGGCTCAATTATACTTGCTTCTTCCGCCACTGCCGGCAATGATGCACAAGGTCATGTGAACATAGAATTTTATAACAAACTTCAAAAAATCGCAGTAGAGGAAAGCCGTTTGGGAATCCCGATGATTTACGGCAGAGATGTTATACACGGTCACCGAACGGTTTTTCCGTTGCCACTTGCCTGTGCCGCTGCATTCAATGATGAACTTTTAGAAGAATGTTATAGAGATATCGCCGTGGAAGCGGCGGCTGACGGTATCCGGTGGACTTTTTCTCCGATGCTTGATGTTTGTCACGACCCACGCTGGGGCAGAATTGTTGAAGGTCCGGGCGAAGACCCGTATGTAGGTTCACAAATGGCAAAGGCATGCATAAAAGGATTTCAGGGTAATGACATATCCGATAAAAAAAGCCTTGTAGCCTGTGCAAAGCATTTTGTGGGCTATGGAGCAAGTGAGGGCGGAAAGGATTATTTCCGCACCGAAATATCCGATGTAACACTTAATAATTATATTCTTCCACCATACCGTGCCGCCGTTAATGCGGGTGTCGCTACGGTAATGTCGTCTTTTAACGATATAAACGGTATACCCGTTACGGGTAGCAGAAAGTATCTCACCGATATTTTGCGTAAAAAACTCGGCTTTGATGGCTTTGTGGTTTCCGATTGGGGAGCAGTTGAACAAATGGAACATTCGGGTTTTGCCGAAGACCGCAGGGAATGTGCAAAGAAAGCAATCAACGCAGGGCTTGACCTTGATATGTGCGACAACTGCTTTGCAGAAAACCTTGAAAATCTTGTTGAAAGCGGTGAGGTATCGCTCGAAACGGTTGATAATGCCGTAATGCGGATACTTTGTGTGAAGCTTGCGGCAGGACTGTTTGAAAGACCTTACGGTGAAAGCTTTGATTACGACAGAGAAAAACATTTGTCGGATGCACGCAAGCTTGCAAGCGAATCTATGGTATTGCTTAAAAATGACGGTGTACTGCCTCTTAAAAAGGATATTACAGTCGCTCTTGCAGGACCTTTTACACACGAAAGGCGTTCACTGCTCGGCACGTGGGTCTTGGACGGCAGTAAGGATGAAACGCCGAATTTCTTTGAAGCATTACAAAACAAACTTAAAGACGGTAAACTGTTTTGCTGTGATAGGTCTGGTGTTTTTGACAATTCCTCTGCATTATCTTCAAGCAGTGATGTTGTTATTTTGGCGCTTGGCGAAAGTCATTGGACAACGGGCGAAAATCATTCGGTTTCTGATATTTCGCTTTCAAAGGAACAGACAGAACTTGTAAATAAGATTCATTCATTCGGTAAAAAGGTAGTAGGCGTTTTCTTCTGCGGAAGACCTATGGCGCTGGGTGATGTTGCGGAAAACCTCGATGCGATACTTTATGCTTGGCATTCGGGAAGCGAAACGGCAAATGCCGCCTGCGATATACTTTTCGGTGATACCGTACCGAGTGGTAAAACTCCGGTTACTTTTCCGAGAAAAGCCACACATATTCCGCTTTACTATAATGTAACTTCAAGCGGTCATCCCGTAAACGGTTATTACGGCGAAAATCCGGAAAACAACTATACCGACAGTATAGCAACTCCGCTTTATCCGTTTGGTTACGGTCTTTCCTATACCGAATTCCGATATTCGGATTTAAGCATTGACAAGAACAGCATTTCTTTAAATGATTTATCAAACGGCGATGCATTTACCGTTTGCGTAAATGTTACGAACATAGGAAAATATGACGGTAAAGAGACGGTACAACTTTATATAAGAGATAAGATTGCCTCGGTTTTGCGACCGTTAAGAGAATTAAAAGGCTATAAAAAGGTATTTATTAAGCAGAATGAAACCGTAACCGTAAAATTTGTGCTATCCTATAACGATTTGGGATTTTATAACGGAAACGGTGAATACACGGTAGAAAAAGGCGAGTTTGAAATCTATGTCGGTGAAAACTGCCTGACGGATAATAAAGTTGTTGTTTCTTTGCTATGATTTATTGGTTTCAGAGGTGAAAAGTATGAGCAGAGAAAAGTATTCGGAGTATGTAAAAAAAGCAAAGCAGATTTTATCCCAAATGACTTTGCAAGATAAAATTCTTCAAATGAGTATATATGCAGACCTTAACAAGGCATATGAAGAATTTAAAGAAACGGGAAAAATCGAACTGCGTGCCGGTACTTTTCATAACCCCGAAAATGTAAAGAATCTTGACGAATTGCAGGATTACTGCGTTAACAAAACAAAACTCGGTATACCTTTATTGCCTGCTACCGAATCTCTGCACGGCGTTCAGGATAAGGATGCCACCGTTTTTCCGCAGTGTGCGGGGTTGGGATGTTCTTTTGACCGTGAAAAAGTGTACAAAATGGCTGATATTATCGGTAACGAAGCAAGGGCAAAGGGAATAAGACAGGTTTATGCACCCTGCGTGGATATCCCAAGAGACCCCCGTTGGGGAAGAATGCAGGAAAGCTACGGTGAGGACCCGTATCTTGTGGGCGAAATGGGTGCTCAATATGTTAAAGCGATACAAAAGCACGGAGTTGCCGCAACGGCAAAGCATTTTATCGCCTACGGTTTTCCGGAGGGCGGAATAAATCTTGCAACGGCACATATCGGTGAGCGTGAATTACGGGAAGTTATGCTCGAACCGTTCAAAAAACTCATTGACGCAGGCGTTATGTCAATTATGCCTTCCTATAACGAAATTGACGGCGAACCGGTACACGCATCCCAAAAATATCTTCGCTCACTTCTTCGTGATGAATTGGGTTTTGACGGTGTGGTGGTTTCAGACTACGGTGCTGTGCAGATGTTAAACGATTTTCATAATATTGCAGAGGATGATTTGCAAGCCGGCAAGCTTGCCATAAATGCCGGAGTTGATATAGAAGCACCAAGGCTTTACGGCTACGGCGAAAATTTTATAAATGCGGTTAAAAGCGGAGAAATAGATGAAAAGCTTATCGACGAGGCCGTTTTGAATATTTTGATTTTGAAATTTAAAGTCGGGCTTTTCGATGACCCTTATACCGACAGTAAAAGAATAGGGCAAATGCATTCAAAAGAGGCTGTCGATTTAGCATTGGAATTAGAGGAAGAATCGATAGTATTGCTTGAAAATGACGGTATTTTACCGCTTGATGAAAATAAGATAGGTACGGTTGCGGTAATCGGCAATAACGGTAAAGAAAGTACCGCCGGCGACTATATTGACCTTACCGAAAATTGCGTGGATTTTTACAGCGGTATGGTAAATCGCCTCGGCGAAGACAGGGTCGTTTATTCAAAAGGCTGCAATCCGATTTCTTATACCGAAGAAATGATAACCGATGCGGTGGAAACGGCAAAAAAGCGGATGTTGTCTTTTTGGTGCTTGGTGACCAAGCGGCTGTCGGCGGCGGAATAGCAGGTGCGGACGAAAAGAACAAAGAAATAACCTGCGGTGAGGGCTACGATATGCACACCCTTGATTTGCCGCCGTCACAAAAAAGACTTTTCGATGA
>JAZUGP010000041.1:0-4364 GCA_045641225.1 Acutalibacteraceae bacterium | reverse complement strand
AATAATTGATGTAGATAAAATAACCGCAGAAATTGGCGGAAACCCTATTGATGGCGGGAAGAAAGCAATCGCAATTATTGAAGATTGCCTTCATAAAGGTATATGCTTTACGCAGGAAACAACTCTTTCCGGTCATAAAACTCTTGATACAATCAAGAAAGCGATTGAACTTGGATATAATATCCGGCTTTATTATGTTGCTGTAAATACCCTTGAAGAGAGTATCAAACGAATTGAAAACCGTGTTGCAAAAGGCGGTCATAATATTAACACCGATGATGTGGAAAGACGCTTTAATAAACGCTTTGATGATTTACTCAAAATCCTGCCTTTTTGTAACGAAGCGACATTCTATGATAATGATAACGGTTTTGTCACAATAGCAAAATACCAAAACGGTGAGATATATAAAATAGGAAGTTACGCACCACTTTGGTATAATGAATTTATTTCTGATGTAAATTTGTTAAAGGATAAATAATTTTCTCCAAGTGTTTTTTGATATTGTTACCGTTTCGTTTTCCCAATTTTCAACAGTTGTACTCTTGACACCAAATAAATTTGCAAATTCATAGATATTCACATTCATACTTTGTCTTAACGCTTGAATTTGTTTTCCTTGACCGTTATAAAGAAACATATTATATTCATCTAAAAGGTCCATAAAATCAATGCTGTAAAGTTTTGCAATCAGTTTTAGATTTTCATGAGGGTATGCCCGATGCTCGACCTTTTCGTAATTTATATATGTTTTTCTGTCGATTCCGATTGCCTGTGCAACTTCGATTTGAAGCATTCGGTTTTTATAGCGAAACCACCGTAGTTTTTCTGCTGTGGTTTTTAATTTTTCCGGGTCAGGATTATCATTCAAATAAACATTCGCTTCGACATTTTTGTAGTATTGACCCATCGGAAAAGTGAGTATGTAAAGCGGGAGATAGATAATTTTTCCGTTTCGGACAGATTGGAGTATATGATAGGAATCACTCAAAGATAACGCAATGTCTCCTGATGTGGTAAAACATTGGGGATTTTGGGCGTTTTTCAGTCCTCTTGCAACCTCGTGAGCCACAGTGATAGTATTGCATTTTCGATACACCTTGCGGCGTAGGTTGCAAGCTTAATGCCCTTGTCACCCTTAAAGGTGGAAACGGCTTTAATAAGACCTATTGTGCCTATTGAGATAAGATCGTCCTGCTCGCATCCGGTGGTGTAGTATTTTTTAACAATGTGTGCAACAAGGCGGAGATTGTGTTCTATAAGCTTTGCTTTTGCCTCCTCATCGCCGTTATTACACCGCTTGATAAGCTGTTCTTCCTCTTTTTGTGAAAGAGGAGGAGGAAAAGCACCGGCTCCGGTGACGTGGAGTGCAAGATAGTAAATGTTGGCGACAATATTGATTATCATTTTAAAAAGCATACATATTCCCCATTTCTTCTGTGGAATATATATGCTTTTTTGTGCTTGTCAGTTGCAATATCAGATAAATTCTCCGATACAGTAATTATCTTTGCATTCGGTTATCTTAACTTTAAGTATTTCTCCGGTGTGGCTGTTTTCGGATTTTACGAGCACACGCGAATAATTCTTAGTGTATCCCGCGGCAAAACCGTTTTCGCCTGTTTCAAACAGCACCTCACACACTCTGCCTACCTGAGTTTTGAGAAAATCCTTTTCGCATTTATCGGTTACATCAGTCATAACCGCGGCACGCTTTTCTTTTATTTCAGGCGGCACTTGATCTGCGAATTTTTCTGCGGCAGTGCCGCTTCTTACCGAATACACAAAAACATGTGAGCGTGCGAATCCGATTTTTTTTACAAAATCCGCGCTTTTCTTAAACTCCTCATCGCTTTCTCCGGCAAATCCCACCATAATATCGGTAGTAACAGATGGGTTGTCAAACACCCTTCGTATTCTTGCAACGAGGTCACTGTAAAAAGCAGAGTCGTAATGGCGGTTCATACGTTTAAGTGTTTCATCGCACCCCGACTGAAGCGAAAGATGAAACTGCGGGCAAAACTTATCCTGATTTTTAAGTCTTAAAAGCATCTTGTCGGTAATATGGTCGGGCTCCACAGAGCCTAAGCGCACACGCATAACCCCATCGACCGAGCAAACCGCGTCAACGACATCGCAGATGTTAAGCGAACAGTCACTGCCGTAAGCCGAGAGATTTATACCCACGAGAACAATTTCCTTAAAGCCGGCGAGGGCAAGCCTTTTTGCTTCGCTTTTTATATCGTCAATGCTTCTTGAACGCACTCTGCCGCGGGCATAGGGAATAATGCAGTAGGTACAGAACCTGTTGCACCCGTCCTCAATTTTCATATATGCTCTTGTTCTTTCGGAAAAGTCAGAGAGTGAGGGAGTGTTGTACTTTTCACCGGCCTTATGCGGTATTACCGATAAAACACGGTTTTTATTATTTAAAAAAGATATAACCTTTTCATATATTTTATCTGTTTCGGTATTGCCTATTATAAGGTCGGCTTCGTTAAGCTCAAAGGCTTTTTCGGGAAAAGCCTCAACCATACAACCCGTAAGCACAATAACGGCATTTGGATTAAGCCGTCTTTCGCGGCGGACAAGCTGCCTTGTTTTGCGGTCGCTTTCGGCGGTAACACTGCATGAGTTTATCAGTATAACATCGGGATTAAGCTCAGATGTGCAGGTAAAACCGTTGCTTTTAAACTGTTCGATTACCGCTTCGGTTTCGTATTGGTTTACTTTACAACCGAGGGTGTAACATTTTATGTTCATATAAAACTCCGTAACATTTTTAAGATTATTATAGACTGTAAAGTGCCCCTTTTCAACATTTTTTGCAAAATCTGTTGAATAATGTAAAACTATGTGATATCATTATACAGGGTTTTTATAATTATCTTTTCGGGAGATTTTATAATGATAAAAAAACGTCTCAGTTTATTTCTTTATGTTATTATCGATTTACTTTTATCGGCAGCGGCGACGGCATTGAGCTTTGCCATCTGCGGCAGTTACGATATTTTGTCGTCCAAAGAAATCTTTATTAATATCGTGAGCTTTCCGGCAATTATGTTTGTCGCATTGTACATATACAGGGTTTATAATATCCTGTGGGAATATTCACAGTTCAATGATTATCTGCATATAGCGGCGTCAATATTCCTATCTTGTGCGGTTGTTTTCTTTATGAACCGCGTTGCGTACGGAGATAAGCTTAAGGTATCGTATTATTTTGTGCTGTGTGTTTTCTCCGCGATTTTTATATGCGTTCCAAGATACGGTGTTAAGCATTTTAATAAAAATGTTCTGAACAAAACAAGCGGCTCTATGTCGGGCAATATAATGATAATCGGTGCAGGCTCCGCCGGCAACACCCTTATTAACGGAATGTCCGCCAATCCGGATTATAAGAATTGCAAAATCAAATGTGTTATTGATGATGATTATTCAAAGCTCGGCAAATATATAAACGGTGTTCAGGTAGCGGGCAACACCTCCGATATAGTTGACTGCGCCGAAAGGTATAAAATCGATGTAATAATTTTTGCAATACCCACTTGCCCTAATGACAGGAAATCGGCGATTCTCGAAATATGCCAAAAAACCAACTGCAAAATAAAAACCGTCCCCTCGATGTACCAACTGCTTGCCAACGATGATGTATCGGTCGGGAAAATCCGTGAGATTGAAATTGAAGACCTTTTGGGCAGGGAACCGTTTGATAAGGCAATAATCGGTAATATAGAATATATAACCGATAAAACCGTTATGGTTACGGGTGCAGGCGGTTCAATAGGCAGTGAGCTTTGCAGACAGATAGCGAGCCTTTCGCCCAAGCTTCTTATTATTCTCGATATTTATGAAAACGGTGCCTTTGATATCCAGAATGAGCTTTTACGCGATTATCCCGAGCTCAATATCGCCACACTTATTGCCTCGGTAAGAGACAGTAAGCGTATGCACGAAATATTTAAAAACCACCGTCCCGAGATTGTATTTCACGCGGCGGCGCATAAGCATGTACCGCTAATGGAAAACAATCCGAATGAAGCGGTTAAGAACAATGTTTTCGGCACCTATAAAACGGCAAAATGCGCGGATGAATTCGGTGCATCAAAGTTTGTTTTAATATCAACCGATAAAGCGGTAAATCCCACAAATATTATGGGCGCAAGTAAGCGGATTTGCGAAATGATTGTTCAAATGTTTAACACCAAGTCAAAAACCGATTTTGTTGCTGTTCGTTTCGGAAATGTTCTCGGAAGCAACGGCAGTGTTATTCCAACCTTTAAAAGGCAGATTGCGGAGGGCGGGCCCGTAACCGTCACCGACCCTAATATAATCAGATATTTTATGACGATTCCCGAAGCCGT
>JAZUGP010000040.1:0-9018 GCA_045641225.1 Acutalibacteraceae bacterium | reverse complement strand
AGTGATGTTTTGCGGCGTTGCCGCAAAGTGATGTGATGTATTCCACCCACGCCCGCAGGCACATCACTCGCCGGAGGCGAACATCACGCGGATAAGCACATCACATTCCACGCAGTGGAATACATCGTTTTCGGCGCGTGGGCAGTTGCTTCAAAAAACATCCTTGTCAGCACGCGCCGAAAGGAATCGGGAAGCTTTTTAATATCACGCTCTTGTGATAACGGAATCAACAAGCCTTAATCTGTGACGGCGAAGCTTTGCTTTTATGCGCTTTTCAAGAGCATAAAGACGGTCATCGTTAACAACCGCCCATACTGCTATAAGCACGAGTATAAACTCAAATCCGCTGCTTAATATATCCGAAAATCCCATATTAAACCTCCGCCGAACATTTGTTCGTTTTCTGTATTTTCATTATATATTCAAAAAAGCATTTTGTCAAGTGCTTTTTTGTAAGTTTATTTTATTTCTTTCGGTGTCCTGAAATCAGTACAGCAAAAAACAAATATTGGCATACGGTCGCTATTGAAAAAATCGCAATTATGTGTTAAACTTAAATGGTAAATTTAAAAGGAGTTTGTTTTATGAAAAAAGCCGTTACTCTGCTTGTTGTTTTATCACTTGCTTTAATATCCTCTGCCTGCCGAAAAAACAATTCACGCAGCTCGTCGGCTGTACCCTCAAGCGCTTCGGATTACGAGTTTCTTTCGGATGTGAGCCAACCCGAAGTCTCAACCTCACAAAGTGCTGTAAAATCCGAAAGCAATAACAAAAGCTCTGATACCGAATCCGCCGTTTCAAGCCGTGCTGTTTCGCAAGAAAACAAAGATGCCGCAGAAGAGAGTGGTCAATCCGAGAAAAAACCCCTTAACTTTGATAGGGAAAAATACGGCAGAAAGCTTGTATGGTATGACTGCTTTGACGGGAATAAGCTCAATAAAAACAGATGGAACCCGCAGGTGCTTGTTTCGGCAAGCGATATAATACAGGTTATGAACGATAAAACCTTTAAAATGAAAGACGGCATCGCTTATCTTACCTCCTGCTATAACCAAAAGGGCCCAACCAAAACGCAAAACACCTACTATACCCCGCTTCATCTTACCACAAAAAGCAGGATGTCCTGTACCTACGGCTATTTGGAGCTTCGTGCCAAGGCACCGTTTTACCACGGCAACAGCTTTGCTTTTTGGCTGCTTACCGATACAAAAAAATATAACTCGGCAAACGGTTCGGCAGAGATAGACATCGTTGAGATATTAGGCAGAAAAAACTCAATAGAATCTACCGTGCATAAATACAACCCCGTAACGGGAGAGCATTTTTCTTTTTGGCCTGCCGGTGTTAACCGTGCATATACTTTTGAATCTGATCAAAACACCTTAAGCACCGAATGGCATACCTACGGTCTTGAATGGGATACCGAAAAATTGAAATATTATGTTGACGGTAACAAGTATCTCGAAATCGGAATCACCGAAAACGATGATATAAGCCCAACTGCCAAAAATACAACAATGAAAATGTTTCACGACCCGATGTATATAATCATTTCGGAGTACCTGTACTCTCCCGCAAGAACAAGCTTAGGCAACGCGCGCCTTACAGGTGACGAGCCTGAGGTAAACTACACCCTTGAGGTTGACTATGTTGCACTTTACCAGCGCACGGGTGAAAAGCTTTACACTTATTAATCGGGAAAATGTTGTGTTTTTTGTTTATCTGTGTTATTATAATTTTAATATATAGCAAAAGGATTTGTTTTTATGTGTGAAGAAACAAAAAAGAGAGTTTTAAGCTGTATCCAGCCGAGCGGTATGCTCACCCTCGGCAACTATTTGGGAGCGCTTAAAAACTGGAAAAATATGCAGAATGATTTTGAATGCACCTTTGCGGTTGCCGACCTTCACGCCATAACGGTACGGCAGGACCCCGCAAAGTTCCGTCAGCAGATATATTCCACCTGCGCACTGCTTCTGGCTTTGGGACTTGACCCCGAGCGGTCTACCCTGTTTATACAGTCGCATGTGCCCGAGCACGCCGCTCTCTCATGGCTGCTTTCCTGCAATACCCAGTTCGGTGAGATGTCGCGCATGACACAGTTTAAAGATAAATCCGCAAAGCACGCCGATAACGTTAACGTGGGACTTTTTTCATACCCTGTGCTTATGGCGGCGGATATTCTTTTATACAAGCCCGATTTTGTGCCCGTTGGTGCCGACCAGAAACAGCACCTTGAAATCGCACGCGATATTGCCGAGCGCTTCAACCGTTTGTACGGCGATGTTTTCAAGATTCCCGAGCCCTACATAGCAAAAACCGGCGCAAAGGTTATGTCGCTTCAGGACCCGTTGAAAAAGATGTCCAAGTCGGATGAAAATGCGAATGCCTATGTTGCGATACTTGATGACCGCGACACCGTTATCCGCAAGTTCAAGCGCGCCGTGACCGACAGTGAGGGCGGCATATATGTATCTGACGACAAGCCCGGTGTTTCAAACCTTATCGGCATATACTGTGCAGTAACCGGCAAGTCACCTGAGGATACCGAAAAGGAATTTGCCGGCAAGGGCTACGGGGAGTTTAAGCTTGCCGTGGGCGAAACGGTTGCCGATGAGCTTGCCCCGATAAGAGAAAAATACGATGAGATAATAAAAGACAAGGCATCGCTTGAGCAAATCTACAAGGAGGGTGCCGCCGCCGCTGAAAAAATCGCCGCAAAAACCTACTTTAAGGCGATGAAAAAGGTCGGCTTTGTATTATGAGCCCGAACAGTGCCGCCGCTTTGGAAAACCGCATAGCAACTATGGCAAAAAGCGGCAGATTTCCGCACGCAATACTCATAGAGGGCTGTGCCGATGAGGAAGCCGCGGGGCTATCCCTTTTTGCCGCACGCACGGCACTCTGCAAGGGCGAAAACGCACCCTGCGAAATATGCAAAAACTGCCGCCTTGTAAACAGCGGCAATCACCCCGATGTGAGCTTTGTTTATCCCGAGGATGGCAAAAAGTTTATATCGGTAAATCAAATAAGACAGCTTCGTGCCGATGCTTTTGTAAAGCCTAATACGGCCGACGGTAAGGTATACATAATTTCAAAGGCGCATAAGATGAACGAGCAGGCGCAAAACGCGTTTTTAAAGATTTTGGAGGAGCCGCCCGAAAACGTTTACTTTATTCTCAGCGCAACCTCAAAAGCCTTACTTTTAAGCACCGTTATCTCGCGCTGTACCGTTTTCACGGGATTTTCCGCCGACACCGAAAAAAACGATTTTTCTTCTCTTGCCGGTGAATATATCGACCTGCTTTTTGCGGCGCGCGGATATGATATGTTAAAGCTTTTGTCCCGTTTTGAAAAGGACCGCGCAGGCACAGAGGAGTTTTTCGCGGCATTAAAATCGGAAACGGCATCGCGGCTTAAATCAAATAAGCTCAGTGTTATAAAAAGCCGTATGCTCACCGATTTATATAAAAAAACCGTGTCTTATTCGGAACTGCTTAAAACAAACGTAAATCTATCGCTTTTATTTTCGGCAATGGTATTCGGCAATTAAAAAACTAATGTCAGAGAGGTAATATATGGCAAAGGTCATTTCGGTAAAATTTAAGGAAAACGGCAGAGCCTACTATTTTAATCCGCTTGATAAGGAGTACACCGCAGGTGATAAGGTTATCGTTGAAACGGCGGGCGGCAATGCCTTCGGCTTTGTTTCAAAGGAGACCCACGAGGTCGGTGACGATAAAATCGTGGGCGAGCTCAAAAATATTTTGCGCATCGCCGATGCAAACGACTTAAAGCAGATTGAAGAAAACAAAAAGGACGAGGCCGAGGCTTTTAAAATCTGTGAGGAAAAAATCATAAGCCACAAGCTTGATATGAAGCTTGTTGAGGTTGAATACAATCTTGACCGTTCAAAGCTCACATTCTTTTTCACGGCGGACGGCAGAGTGGATTTCAGAGAGCTTGTAAAGGACCTCGCCGCTTTCTTCCACACAAGAATAGAACTGCGCCAGATAGGTGTGCGTGACGAAGCGCGTATGCTCGGCGGATTGGGAATATGCGGTCAGCCCTACTGCTGCAAGCGGTTTCTTGACGATTTTCAGCCCGTATCCATAAAGATGGCAAAGGAGCAGGGACTTACCCTTAACCCCACCAAAATCTCGGGCAGCTGCAGCAGACTTTTATGCTGTCTTAAATACGAGCAGGAATCCTACGAATATCTTACTTCAATCACTCCCGGCGTGGGCGCGGTGGTTAAATCGCGCGAGGGTGTGGGTACGGTTATTGACAGTAATCCCATAACCGGCAACCTTATTGTTAAGCCCAACGAGGGCGAGGGCTCGCCTTACAAGGTGAACCGCAACGATGTAAAACAGCTTTCCCGCGCAAGAAGAGGCGGAAACAAGGCAAGCTCAGATGTGCCTAAAGAGCTTGCCGATTTGGACGATAAATAATTTACTTGATTTTTTAATAATTTATTGTTAAAATGTGAGTGTTGGAGGTGTAAACAATGGCTTATAAGATTTCCGATGAGTGCATAAGCTGCGGTTCATGCGCTGCAGGTTGCCCCTGTGACGCTATTGCCGAAGGCGATGCACATTACGAGATTGATCCCGAGAAATGTTGCTCGTGCGGTGCCTGTGCTGCAGGTTGCCCCGTTGAAGCCATCTCCGAGGAATAATCTTTAAAAAAATAAAACCGCGGCGGAAGAAAAATCTTCCGCCGCGGTTTTTTATGCCCTGTTATGTTTTTTCGGTATAAAACACATCAAGCAGTATTTCGGTAACACTCTGCTCGTTTTGTTCAAACTCTATCCACTTTTCGCCCTTACTTGTTCTGCCCTCTATTTTTTTATACTCTATTTTACTGCCGATATCCTTTGTGAGCACGAGCGATGCAAAATAGGTAAGCTTAGATGCCGAAAGGTTTGAATCCATATAGGGTGATACCGTGTTATAGTAGGTCATAAGCAGTGAAAAATCGTTAATTATCTGATTTCCCGCGGTGCTTACCGTGGCGGATAAAAACTGCTTTTGCCGTTCCATACGGCGATTGTTTGCCTCGGCATCGTCACCCCGCGTGCGTATATATTCCGTAGCGCTTTTCCCTTTAAGCAACAGATTTTCACCGGTTTTGCGCGGCTTCCCGTTTACGGTTATCTCCTCAAGACAGGGGACTGTGACTCCACCCATCTTTACGGTAAGCTTTTCAACAGCGCGCATATCCACCGTAACATAAGAACTGATATTTATGTTATAAAGTGCTCTCCTTACCGATTTAAGCACGTTTTTGCTCGATTTTTCGGCATTGTTTCCGAAAGCATAGGCAAGGCATATCTGCTCGCGCCTTATTCCCGCATACTCTCCGGAATCGTCATACATATCAACATCCACCATGGTTTCCCTTGAAATCGGGATAACCTTTACAGAACCGTTAAATGTATCAACGGCGGCAACAAAAAGGCTGTCCGCCTGACCGTTTATGCCGTAACCTTCGTTGTTTTCTATTCTTTCCTTATCAATGCCTATAAACAGTACACTTACTATGTTTTTGTTTAATATATAGGTCTTGCCACCGTACTCTATTTCGTTTTCGTTTACCGGAGTAACCGTTTCGGTTTTTATGGCAGTATCATTTTTATGAAAGCCCGATTTGCCGTTGAAATACAAAAAAGCAAACCCGCTTAAAAGCAAAAGTATAATCGCGAGCAGTACCGAAAGTGTGATTGTTAATGCTCTTTTTTTCTTGCCCGCCGCCATATTTTCACCTCTTGATTTTTTGTATGCTTTGATTATATAACAACCCTTTGCCGCTTGTCAAATCAAAATAATAGTAATAAACTTGTGGAAATCGGCAAAAAGATGTAGTATAATGATTTTAATATACGAGTGCTGTTATTAAAAGGAGTGCTTTTATGAAAATCATAGTTGCCGGCTGCGGCAAAATCGGAACTGCCATTGTATCAAGTCTTGTTAAAGAGGGACACGATGTTGTTGTTGTTGATAATGATGCAAAGGCGATAACCGATATAAGAGATGTTTACGATATCATGTGCATCTGCGGCAACGGTGCAAGTTACGATACACTTGAGGAAGCCGGCGCTTTAAATGCGGATATGTTTGTGGCGGTAACGGGGTCAGACGAGCTTAATATGCTCTCCTGCATCCTCGCAAGGCGTATGGGCGCGAAGCACACCGCCTGCCGTGTGCGCAACCCTGAGTATAACGGCAAAAATCTCGATTTCTTCCGTCAGCAGATAGACCTCTCACTCGTGATAAACCCCGAACTGCTTACGGCTGTTGAACTTTTCAATATTCTTAAGCTTCCCGCGGCGGTAAACATAGAAACCTTTTCGCGCGGTGACTTTGAAATGGTGGAGCTTATCCTAAAGCCGGACAGCGCCATAATAGGAATAAAGCTTTCCGACCTTAAAAAGAAAATCCCCGAGCATTTCCTCGTTTGTGTTGTGGGCAGAGGTGACAGGGTGTTTATACCTGACGGCAACTTTGTGCTCGAGGCCGGCGACCGCATAGGTGTTACGGCGCCTAAGGCAAGCTTTCAGACCCTGCTTAAAAAAATGGGAATAGTGCAAAAGCACACCAAAAACGTGATGCTCTTCGGCGGAAGCACAACCGCTTTTTATCTGGCAAAAATGTTGGTTGCGGGCGGAAACTCGGTAAAGGTTATCGAAAAGGACCGCTCAAGGTGTGAAAAAATCGCCGCCGGCATTCCGCAGGCGGAGGTCATAAATGCGGACGGCTCCTCACAAGAGATACTCGCAGAGGAGGGTATCCGCTCTACCGATGCGTTTGTTACCCTTACGGGACTTGATGAACAAAATATTCTTGTTGCAAGCTATGCTATGCTTCAGTGCGTTCCGAAGGTTATAACAAAGGTAAACCGCTCTGAGCTTTCGGCTATGGCTGAAAAATTAGGTCTTGAATGTGTTATCTCGCCAAAACGCATCGTTTCGGATATTATTTCAAGGTATGCAAGAGCGCTTGAGAACTCTTTGGGCAGTAATGTTGAAACCCTTTATAAGCTTATGGACGGTAACGCAGAGGCGCTTGAGTTTAAGGTGACGGCGGACTTTAAATATCAGCAGATACCGCTTCATGAGCTTAAGCTTAAGCCTAATATCCTTATCGCCGGAATTATCCGCAAGAGGAAGCCCATTATACCCACCGGTGAAGACATTATTGCGGTGGGTGATAAAGTAATAGTTATAGCGGCGGGTCAAAGCCTTAACGACCTTTCGGATATTATGAGGTAACGCTATGAACTTTAAGATGGTTTTCAACACCATAGGCAAGGTTTGTTCCATTGAAGCCGTGCTTATGATTTTGCCGGTAATAACCTGCATTATTTACGGTGAAAGGTCTTCCCTTATCGCATTTCTCATCACGATGGGTATACTTGTTTTCACCGGCGTGCTTTTATCGGTTCTTTTTAAACCTAAGGACCACACGATATATGCCCGCGAGGGCTTTTCGATAGTGGCACTTGTGTGGCTTTTGGTTTCGGCATTCGGCGCATTGCCGTTTGTTATCTCAAAATCCATACCCCGCTTTGTTGACGCGTTTTTTGAGACTGTCAGCGGCTTTACCACCACCGGCGCCTCAATACTTGATAACGTTGAGACATTAAGCCACGGTATGCTTTTATGGCGAAGCTTTACACATTTTATCGGCGGCATGGGATTTCTTGTTTTCGTTATGGCGGTTATCCCCAATTTATCTGACCGCTCGATACACATTATGCGTGCCGAAATGCCGGGTCCGGTTGTGGGTAAAATAGTACCCAAAGCCAAGGATACGGCAAAGATACTTTATCTCATATATCTTTCCATGACGGTGTTGCAGATAATCTTACTCTTTATCGGCAAGATGCCGCTTTTTGACAGTATTGTGATATCATTCGGAACGGCGGGTACAGGCGGCTTCAGTATAAAAGGTGACAGCATTGCCTCATACAGCCCATACTGTCAGTGGGTAATCGGCGTGTTTATGATACTTTTCGGTGTTAACTTCAACCTTTACTACCTGATGCTTATAAGACGTTTCCGCTCGGTTTTCAAAAGCTCCGAGCTTTGGTGCTATCTTTCGGTGATAGGCGTTTCTACCGCTGTTGTCACCCTTAACATTTACAAAGCCTTTTCAACAAGTCTTCGCGAGGCATTCTTTCAGGTTGCCTCTATTATCACCACCACAGGCTATTCAACGGTTGATTTTGACCGTTGGCCGCTCACCTCAAAGTCAATCCTGCTGATACTTATGATTATCGGCGCATGTGCCGGCTCTACCGGCGGCGGACTCAAGGTATCCCGCGCGGCGATACTCGTTAAATCGGCAAAGCGCGAGATAAACAAGCTTATCCACCCGCGCGCGGTATCAAACGTGCGCTTTGAGGGCAAGGCGGTGGAAAACGAAACTATCTTCGGTATATCTGTTTATTTCGGAGTTTATATCCTCTGCCTGATAACCGTTTTCCTGCTTATAAGCTTTGAGCCGTTTGATATAGAAACAAACGTGAGCGCAACGGTTTCCTGCTTCAACAACATAGGCCCCGGCTTTGCGGCGGTGGGTCCGGCGCTCAGCTATTCGGGATATTCGCAGTTTTCAAAGGTTGTTTTATCCTTTGCGATGCTGCTCGGCAGACTTGAAATATATCCCTTGCTTATTGCGCTTTCCCCCTCTACATGGACAAAAAAATAAAACTTACACGCAGTATAAAAATGCCGCCCGATCGGGCGGCATTTTATTTTTCCTCATTGGGAATTTCACCGTGTTCTTGTTCAAACCTTTCAATACACTGTCTTACTAAATACAATTTTTGACCGTTGATTGAACGACCCTCGTATTCTGCACCCGATTTAAGTTTCTATGAGTATTCGGGTCAATTTCAATACCAAGATGTTTATTATCTTTATTTCTCATATTTTTTACCAAATTATAAAATAGCTCTATTCGTTCTTATATTGATCCATCTGCAAAAGCAACTTATATAATTGCTCTTGCT
>JAZUGP010000039.1:0-69024 GCA_045641225.1 Acutalibacteraceae bacterium | reverse complement strand
CCGTGTATATTTCAAATATTGAACCATAACTGTTCATATGATGCCTTACTCCTTGCTGTTTAAGATACTATATATCCTATATTGGTAAAAATTAAACACCCTCTATCCTAAATAAAGCATAACTATGCCATATAATATCTTATATAATATAGGATAGGGGATGAAATGGCGTATGTATGAAGACTTGATTGCCAAACGTTTGATTAAACTCCGTGAATTAAAGGGCGTGACTGCACGTGAAATGTCGTTGGATATCGGTCAAAATCCGAGTTATATAAACCGTATTGAAAACCAAAAATCTATGCCGTCTATGCAGGGACTTTATTACATCTGCGAATATCTTAATATTACTCCCGGAGAATTTTTCACAGAAAGCAACGAAAGCCCTACTCTTGCAAATGAACTTTCAGAGAAAATGCGAAAAATGAGTCATGTGCAACTTGAAAGTCTTAAATCAATAATCGACGGAATTTTGGATTTGAAATAATCATAGGACATTCTATATCCTATTATACTTTTAAATTAAGAAAAAGTAAACCCCAATTTATTAATAATTTGACGATTGTTATGATTTACTACTTTTTTAAAATACAATTATAAAAGCGGTAAAACTTTATTTTGTTTTTGAATAAAGTTTTGTCGCTTTTCTGTTGTTTACAACAAATTTTTATTCACCACTTGAAGAATAGTTAATTAAGACTATTGTAATAAATCGGCGTGTCTCTGCCTGCTTACAATATTTGAAATTTCACTTGACAAATTAATAAAATACAATTATAATAGTTTTGTAAGTTTTTGAGGAGGACTTTAGTATGGAAGAAAGAACATTAGCATTTCGTGTGGAAGAAGAACTGCACCGAACATTGAAAGTAAAACTTGCAAACGAAGGTATAACATTGAAAGACTATGTTATAGGATTGATTAAAAGTGATTTGTATAATAATGAAAGACCTATTTCGGCTGATGATTTAAGAAGTTATGCCAATGCAATTAATGAAGCATCAGCAAAAATTCTTGCAATGGTACCCGAGCAGCCGAATAGTTCTGAAAACTCATAATAAAAAGGTGCTTAAATTATTAGATTGCATCCAAAATAGAATCGATGATGAATTTGTGTCACCACTGTTGACACAAATTAGCGAACAAACCTTTTTTAGAACGGAGATGATATTTTGACAGCAGTAATATACGCCCGATATTCAAGTGATAATCAGCGTGAAGAATCGATTGAGGGGCAGTTGCGTGAATGCAAAGCATTTGCGGAGAAAAATGACATTCAGATAGTCGGCACTTACATTGACAGGGCATATTCTGCCCGTACTGACAACCGTCCTGATTTTCAAAAGATGATAAAGGATAGTACCGGTAAAAAGTTTGAGCTTGTTATTGTTTGGAAACTTGACCGTTTTGCCCGTGACCGTTATGATTCTGCACATTACAAAGCAATTTTGAAGAAAAACGGTGTAAAAGTTGTTTCTGCTACCGAAAGAATTTCGGACGGCACGGAAGGCATTTTAATGGAAGCGGTGCTTGAGGGTATGGCAGAATACTACTCTGCCGAAGTTTCCGAAAAGGTTATTAGGGGTCTTACGGAACACGCCTACAAATGTAAATTCAATGGCGGAAACATTCCTCTTGGTTATATCATCAACAGTGAACATCATTTCCAGATTGACCCGATTGTTGCACCTGCGGTTTTATGGGCGTTTAACGCTTACGCTGACGGTGTTTCTATGACCGAAATTGCAGATGAACTGAATGCCAAAGGCATACGCTCTGCGTTTGGTGGAAAAATCGGTATAGATATGGTAACGAGAATGCTACATAATCGCCGGTACATCGGTGAGTTTAAGTATAGAGATATTGTCAACCCTAATGGAATCCCTGCCATTGTGCCGATAGATTTGTTTGACCGTGTTCAAGAGAGAATGGCGGCAAATAAAAAAGCTCCGGCAAAACATAAAGCCGAAGACGAGTATTTATTAACTACAAAGCTTTATTGCGGAAAATGCAATCGTTTTATGGTTGGTGAATGCGGCACGAGCAGAACAGCTAATGTTTACCGCTATTACAAATGTGCCGGTGTCAAAAAGCGTATGGGTTGCGACAAAAAGACTGTCAAAAAGGATTGGATCGAAAATCTTGTAATCGAGCAGATACAAAAAGTTTTGTTTGATGACGCTTTGATTGAAAGATTAGCCGATACCGTTATGGAAATACAAGGTGCCGAAAACACGGTGCTTCCGCTTATGAAAAAGCAGTATGCCGAAACACAAAAAGGCATTGATAATTTGGTAAACGCCATTCAACAAGGCATTATCACACCGTCAACGAAAGAACGGCTCGAAGAATTGGAAAAGCAGAAAAACGAATTATCTGTTCAGATTATCAAAGAGGAAATGGCAAAGCCGACACTGACAAGAGACCAAATCATCTTTTGGTTTCACCGTTTCCGCAAATACAATGTCAAACGGTTAGACCACCGTCGTCGGCTCATTGACAGTTTTGTTAATTCGATTTATTTGTATGATGATAAAATGATAATTAACTTCAACTACAAAGAGGGTTCAAAAACCGTAACATTTGCTGATATTGAAGAATCAGATCTTTGTTCGGATTTGACCGCATTTGCTCAGCCAAAAATAAAGAGCAATATCGAAAGATACTGCTCTTTATTTTTTGATAAAGTTATAGGGATTCGAACGGCGAGGCGGGAGTGAATGACAGTACAGTGTACTGTCAGAGCCGCCGAGGGACCGAGCCCGCAGGCGAGAACGAATCCCTATTCCCCAGCCATGAAAAAGCCTCATTCAAAGAACGAGGCTTTTTCAACGATATAAATCCACTTTGCGAATTTGTGATATGCCTTCGGGCGTGGGTGGATTTATATCATATCATATTCGGTTGCAAACCGAATATATTACAATTTGCGTAAGCAAATTATATCACATCGGCGAAGCCGATATATCACTTGTTATGCACAAAAGCTCAACACCATCCGCCGATTTGTAAGATATCGGTTTGATAAAAAGCAAAAAACAAAAACTTAAAAATACACTTATCTAACGGGGTTGCCTTCACTGTCAACCCCCATTTTTTTCATCAGATCGCCATAGCTTTTATCAAACTGCGCTTTGGTAATTGCGCCATTGGATAAAAAGGTTAAAAGGGTTTGCTTTTGCGAACAAAACAGTTGCCGAGCCTTTTCCTCGGCGGTAAGACTGCTTAAATTAAGACTGTTTTCCATACTTATTTCCTCATTTGCTTTTATTGAATTATTTTACGACAAAAAGTGTGCAATTTCAAGGTGTGAGAGCATACTTTTATAATTAAAATGTACTGGTGTTTTGCTTGACTTTAAATGCTTTTTGGGATATAATTACAATGTGTGTTGTAATCTGTGGAAAAGGATTTTTTGTATGAAGATTTCAAATCAAAAATCAATTAACCTCTTTGATTTAATATTGAGAACATTATTTGTATTTTTGGTTTTTTGCATATCGTTTACTATGGCACGCAGGCTTCCTACGGCCATTTCGCCCGACGAACAGATGCGAAACAGAATTGCATATTGGATTTTTGAAAACGGCGCACTGCCTGTGGGCAATGAGTTTGAGCTGATAAACAATGCATACGGTTTTTCCTATGCCACATTGCCGTTTTTACCTGCGATGGTTTCTGCGGTATTTATGAAAATCGCTTCATTTTTCACCTCCTCGCAGTCGCTGATTTTTCTTGCATCGCGTATGGTGAGTGTTCTTTCCGAAACGGCCATTGCAATAGTTTGCTTTATGATAGGGGACAAGCTGTTTAAAAAGAAGGCGTCCTCTTATCTTTTTGCCCTGATTTCCTGCTTTTTGCCGCAGATACTTTTTATAAGCGGGTATTTTAACAATGATGTTTCGGCATTGCTCGGCGCATATCTCATTATGTATTTCCTGATATACGGTAAAGAAACCTGCTTTAATATTAAGTCGCTTATAGGACTTTCGGTTTCAATGGCGATAGTGATTTTATCATATTACAACGCCTACGGGTGGATAGTCGTAAGCGTGATTTTCTGTGTGTTTTCATGGCTTTTTGATAAGCGGATAGAAAATAGGGCAAGGTTTTTCTTTTCACGCTTTTCGATAGTGTTTTTAACCACCTTTGCTCTTGCAGGCTGGTTTTTCATAAGAAATGCGGTTTTGCATAACGGCGATTTTCTCGGCAGGACCACCTGCAACCTCATAGCCGCCGAGTTTGAAAAGGCTGGGCACGCGATACACAAGTTTTCGCCGCCCAAGTCTCAGGGTATTCCGGTGTTTTCAATGCTTGCCGATGGGCATTGGGTTAAAACGGTTATCGCAAGCTTTGTGGGTGTTTTCGGCAATATGAATATCAGTATGCCCTCATCGCTTTATACCGCTTACTATTATATTATCGGCGCAGGGCTTGTGCTCGGAGTGCTTTTTGCTGTTGCAAAAAAAGAGAATTATCTTTTTAAAATATGCATGGCGATTGCGGGTGTGTTTCCCGCGGTACTCACCGTGATTTATTCATATACAAGCGATTATCAGCCGCAGGGGCGGTACGCAATGTCGCTTTTGCCGGCGCTCGCATTCTTTATAACCTACGGCTTTGAGAACCTTGACCTTATTTTAGAAAAACTGTTTAAAAAGGCAAAAAGCAAAAGCCTTCCGGCATTTTCAAAAAAGCTTGAAAAATACGGCACAAAGGCTTTGGCTTGCGTATTATGGGCGGTGCTTTTTGCGGTTGCGTATTTCGGCACAATGCGTGCACAGCTTTATTTTCATCCATCACTCAAAGCCGATTTTGAGGCGGACAACTCGATTATTTCGGTAGACTATAAGGCGGCGGATATATATTCTTCTGTAAGGATTGCAGTGTGGTGCGAAACGCAGGATAACCTTGAGTGGATATATCTCGAGAGGTCCGATTCGCAGGATATATGGAACTCCGTTTCGTGGGGGACCGATGTCAACTTATCAAAATACAACAAGGCGGGGCTGTACAGCATTCACGTTTACGCCGTTGATTATAAGGGCAAAGACCAACTTGTTGACACAAAGGATTTATATCTTTCTTCGGCGGTAAACCGCAACACCGTGTTTGTTAAAAATACCGAAAGCGGCACCGAAATCTATATGGAGCCCAAGGAAAGCTATGAGGATGTTACCTTTGCACTTTGGAGCGAGGGCGATACCGAACCGGATATGCTGGGTGCGCGTTACGATAGCGAAACTCAAAGATGGTATGTAACCGATAATATTACCGAAAACGACTTTTCACAGATTATTGCCTATACCTCAAACGGCACCGCTTGTCTTGGCAACAGCACTGTGATTATAAAATGATACGGCTTGGTGAAAAACTATGAAAAAGAAAAAAATTGTGATAATCGGGGCTAACGATTTTCAAAATCCGCTGATATTAAAGGCAAAGGAAATGGGACTCGAAACCCACGTTTTTGCCTGGGCGGACGGTGCGGTGGGCGAAAAAACCGCTGATTATTTCTACCCGATAAGCATTGTTGAAAAGGAACAGATATTTGAAAAGTGCAAGGAGATACAGCCCGATGCGGTTGCCACCATTGCTTCCGACCTTGCAAATATCACCGTTTCGTATCTTGCCGAAAAGTTAGGTCTTGTTCATAACACACCCGAGTGCACACTCATTTCCACCAATAAGCATAAAATGCGTATAGCGTTTGCAAACGGAGGGGTTGCCACTCCTCATTTTGAGAAGGTATCAAACAGCAGTGAGCTTGGTGATATGTCGGCGTTTCATTTTCCCGTAATCGTAAAGCCTACTGACCGTTCGGGAAGCCGCGCCATAACAAAGGTTGAAAGAAAAGAAGATATAGAAAAGGCGGTAAAAGCCGCCACCGAGCAGTCCTTTGAAAAAATGGCAATAGTTGAGGATTATATTGAGGGCCCCGAGTACAGCTGCGAGTGTATTTCCTATCAGGGCGAGCATAATATGCTTGCCGTTACCAAAAAGTTCACTACCGGCGCACCCCACTTTATCGAAACCGGCCACCTTGAGCCTGCCGACCTTACACCTGAGCAGTTAAATCTTGTTAAGAGCACGATATTCAAGGCGCTTGATGCACTCAAAATCAGATACGGCGCCTCGCACTCGGAGTTCAGAATAACGCCGGACGGCAGAATAGGTATTATTGAGATAGGCTCGCGAATGGGCGGTGACTGTATTGGCTCCGACCTTGTCCGCCTTTCAACCGGCAAGGACTTTGTGAAAATGGTTATCGACGTGGCGCTCGGCAACAAGCCGGACCTCACACCGGCGGCACCTCCTGCTTTTGCGGCAATACGTTTTGTTTTCTCAAAGCAGGACCTTGACATTCTTGAAAATATCCGCAAAACCGCGCCCGAAACACTGTATTTTGTAAGCGATATGGCGCCTATCGGAGACCATGCAATAGTGGACAGCGGAACAAGATACGGTTTTTATATAGTTAAAACCGATACAAGAGAAAAAATTAAAGGTTTGGTGGGCTTTTAAAATATGGAAAAGGTTTCACTTAAGCTTTTGCTGAAGCGGTTTGTTATTTTGCAATCGGTCGTAATAATATATACTTTTTCAGGCGTTTTTGCAAAGCTTGCTTCGGGATACGATTTATTTTCGTTTAAGTTCATACTTTTTTACGGTGCTGAGTTTTTAATTCTCGCCGTGTATGCCGTTATATGGCAGCAGGTAATAAAGAGGGTTCAGCTTTCTTTAGCCTATGCAAACAGGGCAACGGCAATAATCTGGTCACTGATTTGGGCGGCACTCTTTTTTAGTGAGCAGATTAAAATCAGCAATATTATAGGAGTAATAATTATCGTTGCGGGAACGGTAATTGTTAACAGTGACAATGTTTAAATATTGGTTGTTTTTGGCACTCGGCGTTATGATATCCGCCGTATCACAGATATTCCTTAAAAAAGCCGCTCAAAAGGAATATAACTCGTTTATCCGTCAGTATCTCAATTTCTTTGTTATATTGGGATATTTTATGATGGCGGTTTCGATGTTTTTAAATGTTCTTGCCTATAAGGGCATTGATATGAAAAACGGTCCTGTGTTTGAGGCATTCGGATTTGTGCTGGTGTTTATCTTTTCAAGAATATTCTTCGGTGAAAAGTTCACAAAAAGGAAAATCATCGGAAATGCTTTTATTATACTCGGGATTATCGTGTTTTATTTAAATTTTTAGGGGGATTGTAATGATTAGCTTTAATGTGCCTCCGTTCACCGGAGACGAAATGACTTATGTTGAGCAGGCGATAAAATCGCAGAAAATCTGCGGTGACGGCGGCTTCACCAAAAAGTGCAACGCATGGTTTGAGGAGAGGCTTCCGGCTCAAAAGGTGCTTCTTACCACAAGCGGCACCACCGCGCTTGATATGGCATGTATGCTTTGCGACATCAAGGCAGGTGACGAGGTAATTTTGCCGAGCTTTACCTTTTCAAGCACAGCAACGTCAGCGGTGCTGTGCGGCGCAAAACTCGTATTTGTTGATATCCGCAAGGACACAATGAATATAGACGAAACCAAAATAGAGGCTGCAATAACCGATAAAACTAAGGCGATAATCGTTGTTCACTATGCCGGCGTTGCCTGCGAGATGGATACCGTTATGGATATAGCAAAGCGCCACAACCTTAAGGTTATAGAGGATGCGGCACAGGGCGTTAACTCGTATTATAAGGGCAAAGCGCTCGGCACCATAGGTGATTTCGGCTGCTATTCGTTCCACGAAACCAAAAACTATTCTATGGGTGAGGGCGGCGCCATTGTTATAAACAACCCCGATTATAATGAGCGCGCAGAGATACTAAGAGAAAAGGGAACAAACCGTTCTAAGTTTTTCAGAGGTCAGGTTGATAAATACACATGGGTGGATTTTGGTGACAGCTATCTCCCGAGCGAGCTTAATGCCGCTTATCTTTGGGCACAGCTTTTAAAGTATGATGAGATAAACGATAACCGACTTGCAACATGGAATGCTTATAACGAAGCGTTTAAGCCGCTTGCCGAAAAAGGACTTATCGAGCTTCCCACAATACCTAAGGATTGTGTTCACAACGCGCATATGTATTATATAAAATGTAAGGACCTTGCTGAGCGCACGGAGTTCATTTCGTCTATGCGTGACAAGGGAATCTATTGCGTTTTTCATTACATTCCGCTTCACAGTGCACCTGCGGGCGTAAAATTCGGAATATTTTCAGGCAATGATGTTTACACGACTAAGGAAAGCGAACGCCTTGTACGTCTTCCCTTATATTATGGTTTAACAAAAGAGGACAGAGATTTTGTGATTAAAACCGTTCTTGAATATTTTAACAAGGAGTAAATGAAATTGAAAATATCTGTTGTAGTACCGGTTTACGGATGCCCTGCTGCTGTAAAACCGCTTTCGGAGAGGGTTACAGCCACGCTTAAGAAACTGACAAACGACTTTGAGATTATTCTTGTTAATGATTCGTGCCCCAAAAATTCTTGGGCGGAAATAGAGGCGGTTTGTGAGGAAAATCCGCATGTAACAGGATTGGAAATGTCACGTAACTTCGGTCAGATATGTGCAATAACCGCCGGACTTGATTATTCAAGCGGGGATTGGATTGTTGTAATGGATTGCGACCTGCAGGACAGACCGGAGGGGATTCTTGACCTTTATAACAAAGCTCAGGAAGGTTACGATGTTGTCTTTGCAAGGAGAAAAGACCGAAAAGATAAGGCATCGGTTAAATTTTTGTCAAAAGCTTTTTATAAAGTTTATGATTATTTCACCGATGGAACATATGATAATTCTATATGTAATTTCAGCATTTCAAAGCGTGAGGTTATAGATAATTATTGTAAAATGCGTGAGCAAAACCGCGCGTATACACTCTTTTTAAAATGGCTTGGATACAAACAGGCTGCAATTGATATCGAGGCAGACGAACGGTTTGAAGGCAAATCATCTTACAACATCAAAAAAAAGGTGAGTATGGCTTCAAAGTTCATAACATCGCAATCAAACAAGCCGTTGCTGTTTTCGGTTGCAATAGGCTTTTTTGTGGCGGCGTGTGCTATATTGTTTATTATTTACGCAATTATCTCTTACTTTGTAAGCGGCTCGGTTATGGCGGGTTGGACAAGCCTTATTGCCGCCATATTCTTTATGGGCGGCGTAATCCTTGTGGCAATAGGCGTTATGGGTATTTATGTCGGGTATATTTTTAATGAGGTTAAAAATCGCCCGTTATATATAGTGCGTTCTGTTAAAAAAGGAAAATCAGAGCTTAAATAAACTTTTGGAGGTATTTTTATGATTTTGGTTATCGGGGCAACCGGTTATATCGGTAGATATTTCTGTACGGAAATGGTAAATCGCGGAGTTGAGGTTTTGGCACTCGGGCGTTCACCTAAGGTTGCGGAGTTTTTCAAGGAAAACGGAGTTCCGTTTATGTATTTCGACCTTAATGATGAAAACTGCTATGATAAACTGCCCACAAAAAATGTTGATGCGATAATAGATCTTTCGGCTTGCCTTGCCGAGCTTGAAACCCCTGTTGAAAGATTTTTTGAAGTAAACACCCTCGGCGTTTACAGAGTTCTTGATTTTGCATATAAAAACGGAATAAAAAAGGTTGTTGTTACTTCGTCACACAAGGTTTACAACGATATAAACAAAAAAGTTATTTCGGAAGATGACGGCATTTCATTTAAAGGCGATCATTCCCCGTATATTATTTCAAAAATCGCAGCCGAAAACTTTGTGGAATATTACAATAAGGACTTTGGCATGAACGCGGTAGCGCTTCGGCTCACGGGTGTTCACGGTTACGGTGAAATACTGGGACATTTAAACGAGGATCATTCATACAAAAAAAGCACATTTGAAATTTTCTTCGAAAAAGCATTAAAGGGCGAAACGATTGAGGTTTGGGGCGACCAAAGTATAAAGCGTGACCATATATACGTAAAAGATGTGGTATCGGCACTTTTGGCTGCTGCCCGAAGCGGAGATGCCAAAGGCATTATGACCATAGCCAGCGGAGTGGGCTTTTCACAATATGATGAGGCATTGGCTTTGGCAGAGGTATTCGGTCCTGAAGACAATAAAAGTAAGGTTGTGTTAAAGCCTGAGCTTAAAGGCTTGGACAGAGGGTATGTCTACGATATAAGCAAAGCAAAAAAGCTTCTTAATTGGGAACCCGAATATACCGATATGGTTAAGATATATACAGACTACAAAAAAGAATGGGAAAGTAAAAAGTATCATAACTATCACTATATTCTTGAGGACCAGCGTCCTGCTACTTTATAAATTATGATTGATTTTAATAATTCGCTTATTACGGCGCGTGCCGGCGTTTCAATATTTTTAGTACTTGATAAGTATTTTAAAAACGGTGAGGTTGCAGTTCCGGCGAATTTGTGCTATGCGGGTATATATCCTGTTATATATTCGGGAAACACTCCGGTTTTTGCCGATGTATCGGCAAAGGACGGTAATGTTACTTTGCAAAAGTTCAAAGAGGCATTAACCGAAAACACAGTTGCCGCAATCGTTCCTCACATGTATGGAAATCCGGTGGCGGAAATGCCGGAAATTGCAGAGCTTTGCCGGAAAAATGGGATTTTATTGATAGAGGACTGCGCTTCGGCAATGGGTGCAACCGCACAGTATGATTTGGGCAATATGGGTGATTACACGGTTTACAGTACCGGATATTCAAAAACCGTTGATTTGGGAATGGGCGGTCTGCTGTATTCAAAAAAGCACGATGTTATGAGTTTTTCAAAGGCAGAAAAGTCCTTGCCCGAATTTGCCGAGGCAGACAAAAGGAATGAGGCGCTTTTTTCGCGGATTTACAGACTTTTGCGTAATGAGGGCAACGGAACGCCGCTTGAGTCCGCAATTTATAAAGAAATTTCCAAAGCATGCAAAAATATGTTTTTGCATAGGATAAGTGTCGAGGATTCTGAACGCATAAAAGTTCAGATTAATGTTTTGCCGGAAATCATTAAAAAACGGCGGGAATGTCAGCAAAGATACGAAAAAAATCTTAAGAACGCAAATATCGAAATATATAATTACTCTTCAGGTGCGGTTCCGTGGAGATTTAATTTCTTTGTGGATGAGGCAAACCGCAAAAAGATTATTTATGAGTGTTTGAAAAATCAACTCCCGATAAGTGATTGGTATCCTTGCGTTACAAATATGTTTGGTGTTCCGACAGAAAGTTTTGCGGGTGCCAAAAAGCATGAAAACACGGTGCTTAATTTTCCTATTCCCATAAGCGATACCGAAACAGACGAAATTTGCGAAAGGTTTTTATGCATAGTGGGAAAACGGCGATAAAAGAGTGTATTATAGTTTAAGGCGTTGTTAAACAACAAATTATAATCACCGGTATTTGTATATATTAAAGAGGAGTAAATATGTATAAGGAATACAGAGAAAAAGCCGAAAAGTTAGTAAAGCAAATGACCTTAAAGGAAAAAATAGGTCAGCTTAATCAAATCACGGTTACAGCCTACAATGACAATATGGAACAGCTTTATACCATGATAAGAAACGGTGGTGTGGGCTCCATTATACTTGCCTCATCCGCAACAGCGGGTAATGATCCGCAGGGCCATGTTAATGTTGAGTTTTATAATAAACTGCAGAAAATAGCGGTTGAGGAAAGCCGCCTTAAAATACCGATGATCTACGGCAGAGATGTTATCCACGGTCACAGAACGGTATTCCCGCTGCCGCTTGCATCCGCCGCCGCGTTCAACGATGAGCTTATCGAAAAATGCTACGGTGATATCGCCGAGGAGGCTGCGGCTGACGGTATCCGTTGGACCTTTTCTCCCATGCTTGATGTCTGCCACGATCCGCGTTGGGGCAGAATTGTTGAGGGCCCCGGCGAAGACCCGTATGTAGGTGCGCAGATGGCAAAGGCGTGCATAAAGGGATTTCAGGGTGACGACCTTACCGACAAAAAGCATCTTGTTGCCTGCGCCAAGCATTTTTTGGGTTACGGTGCAAGTGAGGGCGGTAAGGATTATTTCCGTACCGAAATATCCGATGAAACGCTTAATAACTACATACTTCCGCCGTTTCGCGCCGCCGTCAGGACAGGCGTGGGTACGGTTATGTCCTCCTTTAACGATATAAACGGCACTCCCGTTACCGGCAGTAAAAAGTATCTTACCGGCGTTTTGCGGGAAAAACTCGGATTTGAGGGCTTTGTGGTATCCGATTGGGGCGCCGTTGAACAGATGGAACATTCGGGCTTTGCCGAAAACCGCAGGCAGTGTACCGAAAAAGCAATAAACGCGGGCCTTGACCTTGATATGTGCGATAAGTGTTATACCGAAAACCTCGAAGACCTTGTAAACAGCGGTGAGGTTTCTGTTGAAACGGTTGATAACGCGGTTATCAGGATACTTTGCGTAAAGCTTAAAATGGGGCTTTTTGAAAGACCCTACGGCGAGAGCTTCGATTATGATAAGGCAAAGCATTTATCCGATGCGAGAGAGCTTGCGGCGGAGTCAATGGTTTTGCTTAAAAATAACGGTGTACTGCCGCTTAAAAAAGATATCACGGTCGCGCTTGCGGGACCTTTTACACATGAAAGACGTTCACTGCTCGGCACATGGAGTTTAGACGGCAGTAAGGATGAAACACAGCATTTCTGCGATGCGTTGCAAAGCAAGCTTAAAAACGGCAAACTGTTCTGCTGTGACAGATCGGGTGTTTTTGATAATTCCGCCGCATTATCTTCAGGCAGTGATGTTGTTATTCTGGCTTTGGGTGAAAGTCATTGGACAACGGGTGAAAATCATTCGGTTTCCGATATCTCGCTGTCAAAGGAACAGACGGAGCTTGTAAATAAGATGCATGCCTTCGGCAAAAAGGTAATAGGAGTTTTCTTCTGCGGCAGACCGTTGGCTTTAGGCGATGTTGCCGAAAACCTCGATGCAATACTTTATGCGTGGCATTCGGGCAGTGAAACCGCCAATGCCGCTGTGGATATTCTTTTCGGGGATACCGTTCCGAGCGGCAAAACACCTGTTACATTCCCGAGAAAAGCCACACATATTCCGCTTTATTATAATGTTACCTCGAGCGGCCATCCGGTAAACGGTTACTACGGTGAAAATCCGGCAAACAACTATACCGACAGTCTTGCGACACCGCTCTATCCGTTTGGATACGGCTTATCGTATACACGCTTTGAGTATTCCGATTTAAGCGCCGATAAGCAGAATATATCGCTTGAAAGCCTTAAAAACGGCGATGTTATAAATGTAAGCATAAAGCTTAAAAACACCGGTGATTATGACGGTAAAGAAACGGTACAGCTCTACATAAGGGATAAGGTTGCCTCAATTTTGCGCCCGATAAGAGAGCTTAAGGGCTATAAAAAGGTGTTTTTAAAGAAGCAGGACTGTGTATCGGTAACCTTTGCGCTTTCCTATGAGGATTTGGGATTTTATAACGGCGCAGGCGAATATCTTGTCGAAAAAGGTGATTTTGGGGTTTATGTGGGCGAAAACTGCCTTACTCAAAATAAGCTTGACATAAAGGTGAACTGATATCAATGGAAAAGAATTCGGTTTATTATAAAAAGGCAAAAGAGATTTTATCGAAGATGACACTTGAGGATAAAATCCTTCAAATGAGCATATACGGTAACATCAACAATGCCTATAAAGAGTTTAAAGAAAACGGCAAGCTTGAATTAAGGTCGGGCACATTCCACTGCCCTGGAAAGCCTGAGTATCTTGACGAAATTCAGGATTACTGCGTTAACAAAACCGAGCTTGGCATACCTATGCTCCCTGCGTGCGAGGCGTTGCACGGGTCTCAGGACGGGGACGCTACCGTTTTCCCGCAGTGTGCGGGGCTTGGCGGCTCGTTTGACCGTGATGCAATATATAAAATGGCGGATATAATCGGCTGTGAAACAAGGGCAAAGGGTATAAGACAGGTTTACGCGCCCTGCGTGGATATCCCACGCGACCCGCGTTGGGGCAGATTGCAGGAAAGCTACGGCGAGGACCCTTATCTTGTGGGTGAAATGGGCGCACAGTATGTTAAGGGCGTGCAAAAGCACGGTGTTGCCGCAACCGCAAAGCATTTTATCGCCTACGGTTTCCCCGAGGGCGGTATAAATCTTGCACCGGCTCATATCGGTGAACGGGAACTGCGCGAGGTAATGATCGAGCCGTTTAAAAAGCTGATAGAAGCGGGCGTTATGTCAATTATGCCCTCATATAATGAGATAGACGGCGATCCGGTACACGCTTCGAAAAAATATCTGCGTGCATTACTGCGCGATGAGTTGGGATTTGACGGTGCCGTTGTTTCGGACTACGGCGCGGTTGAAATGCTCAACTATTTTCACAATGTTGCGGCGGACGATCTTGAAGCCGGAAAGCTTGCCATTAATGCCGGTGTGGATGTTGAAGCGCCTAAGCTTTACGGCTACGGCGAGCGGTTTACAGAGGCGGTCAAAAACGGCGAAATAGATGAAAGTCTTGTTGATGAGGCGGTGCTTAATGTACTGATGCTCAAGTTCAGAACGGGACTTTTTGACGACCCGTACACCGACAGTGAGCGCATAAAACAGATGCACTCGAAAGAGGCTGTTGATTTGGCGCTCAGACTCGATGAGGAATCCATACTTTTACTTGAGAATGACGGCATTTTGCCGCTTAACGAAAACAAAACCGGCACCGTTGCGGTGATAGGAAACAACGGTAAGGAAAGCTCCGCGGGCGACTATATCGACCTTACCGAAAACTGCGTTGATTTTTACGGCGGTATGGTAAACCGTTTGGGTGAAAACAGAGTTCTTTATTCAAAGGGCTGCAACCCGATTTCCTGCACCGATGAAATGATAGCGGAAGCTGTAAAAACCGCGAAAAAGGCCGATGTTGTATTTCTTGTGCTCGGCGATCAGGCCGCCGTTGGCGGAGGTGTGGCAGGCGCCGCCGAAAAGAACAAAGAGGTAACCTGCGGCGAGGGTTACGATGTGCACACACTCGATTTACCGCCCTCACAGAAAAGGCTTTTTGACGAGATAACGGCGCTTAACAAACCCACCGTGCTTGTGATGTACGCCGGAAGACCGTATACTCTGGAAAACGATATCAAAAAGGTAAACGCCTTTATGTATTCGTTTGGCGGCGGTGAGCAGAGCGGAAATGCTTTTGCAAACCTTATTTTCGGTGACAAATCACCCTGCGCAAAGCTTTCGGTGTCGTTCCCGAAAAGTGTCGGCCATATTCCGTGCTACTATAACTGCAAACCCACGGCGAGAGGTACACTCTATAAAAGACCGGGCAGCGCCGAAAATCCCGGCAGAGATTATGTGCTTTCATCACCCAACGCGTGGTATCCGTTTGGCTACGGACTGAGTTACACAAAGCTTAACTATTCGGATTTAACCGCTAAAAGCACAGGCAACGGAAAGGTAAGCGTTGCGGTAACGGTTGAAAATACGGGCAATTACGGTATTTACGAGAGTGTGCTTTTGTTTATAAGGGCATTGTATTCACCGGTACCGCCCTTTGTAAAACGGCTCAGAAACTTTACGAAGGTTTATTTAAATCCCGGCGAGAAAAAAACGGTCGAGTTTGTTCTTACGGGGGAAGATTTCACCTATGTTGACCTTGATTTTAAAACAAAGGTTTTAAACGGCAAATATAAAATTATGGTCGATAAAGAAGAATGTGAAATAGATTATTGATTTATTTGCGGCAAAATTAAGCACCGCTTCGGGAATATCCCGAAGCGGTGCTTTGCTTTTTAATGTTATAAAATTATTGCTTGTTTACCTCATCAACAAACCTTAAGAATGCTGCCTTGCCCTCGGCGGTGCGCTTGTAAATGCCGGCGTGCTCAAGCACCTTTGAAAACACAAGACCGATTTCGTCTTGAAGTATTCTGTCAACATTGCTTTCGTTTATTTCGCCGTACTTTTTGCTGAAAGTGTCTACCCAGTCGGCGTGTTTTTCGATGCTTTCGATATTTCTTATATCCTTTTTGTTAAGTATCGCGTCCTTAAGCTCGGCTATCTCACCCTTAAGGCGTGAGGGCAGTACCGCAAGTCCCATAACCTCTATAAGACCTATATTTTCCTTTTTTATGTGGTGAAGCTCTGCGTGGGGGTGGAAAACACCGAGGGGATGCTCTTCTGTGGTGATATTGTTGCGAAGCACTAAATCAAGCTCGTAGGCATCGCCGTTTTTACGCGCTATGGGGGTGATGGTGTTGTGTGGCACATTTTCGGTAAAGGCGAATATTCCGGCGGATTTGTCGGTGTAGCCTCTGAACACATCGAGTATCTTGCTTGCGAGGGCGCAAAGGCGGTCGGTATCGGCGCAGGATAAACGGATAACCGAAAGCGGCCATTTAACAATACCGGCGTTTACATCCTCAAATCCCTTAAAGCTAAGGGGAGTTTCGATTTTTGCCTTTGCCATTGCAAAGGTGTAGTTACCGCCCTGAAAATGGTCGTGCGAAAGAATTGAGCCGCCCACTATCGGCAGGTCGGCATTCGAGCCCACAAAATAGTGGGGGAACTGCATCACAAAATCAAGCAGTTTTCTAAATGTGTTGTGGTTTATGGACATGGGTGAATGCTCACCGTTGAACACTATGCAATGCTCGTTATAGTAAACATAGGGCGAATACTGGAAAAACCAGTCGCTTTCGTTTATCTTAACGGGGATAACGCGGTGATTTTCTCTTGCGGGGAAATTGAGTCTGCCGGCATAACCCTCGCACTCTTTACATAAAAGGCATTTAGGGTAACCCGCCTGAACGGCATTACGCGCGGCGGCGATGGCCTTGGGGTCTTTTTCGGGCTTTGAAAGGTTTACGGTGATATCAAGCTCGCCGTACTCGGTATCGGTTTTCCACTTAAGGTCTTTCTTTATGCGGTAGCGGCGGATATAGTCGCTGTCACACGAAAGCTTGTAAAAATAATCGGTGGCGCAAGCAGGCGACTTTTTGTAAAGCTCATAAAACTTATCGGTTACCTCAGAGGGCCTCGGCATAAGTCTGCCCATAACCTTGGTATCAAAAAGGTCGCGCTCGGTTATGCTGTCACCGATAAAGCCTTTTTCAACCGCGTAATCAAGTATTTCTTTAAGGGTGCTTTCAAGGTCAACATCACTGTACTCGGTGTCACACGAAAAATCGTCGAGCTCCAAAAGCTCAAGCAGAGAGTTTGTTACATATATTTCGTCCCGCTTTGAAAAAAGCTCTGCGTTAAGTCCGTAGCAAACAAGTTTTCTAATACTTTCGCATATCATAATATATCTCCTTTTAAATCAAGCCGCCCTTAAAATAAGGGCGGCAACATAGCTTTATGAGAACGAGGGGCGCGAGGTTGAGCTGTCAGGCAGCATAACGTATGAGTTGCCCGCATTAACTCTTATCGGCTTACCCGAAGCATCGGTAAACTTAAAGGAACCCGATGCATCGCCCTTAGACCAATTTATCGGTGTATAGGTGCCGTTGGTGATATAATAACCGCTTCCGCTTTCAAGCGCCACCTTGCGGTGCTTGCCGTCGGGATAGGTGGTGATACGGGTAAGCAGCACGAAAATGTTTTTAAACTCCAGAGGCTTGCCCGAAATATAATCGTTTCTTGCGGTAGCGCCCGAGTATCTTGTATATTTGCCGGTAGAGGCGTTGTACTTAAAGGTGGTGTTGTAGGCCTGCGAGAACTGAACAGATACCTGATTTGCAACATTTTCTGCAAAGGAAACACTTTCGTCCGCCGCAGCAAAATCCTGCCACATGGTATTGCTTGAAACGGTAGTCCGCTTAAACTTCTTTGTGAGCGCGTTAAACAGGTCGTTGCCGAAGGTATAGAGTGTATGCTCGGATGAAAGACCGTTTGCAATACGCTTTCCGCCGTTGTTTGAGTCTATCGAGTAATCGTCCGTATCCTTAAGGTGGGGCGCACAGTAGGTCGGGTCCTGACCGCAGTGAACATAAATTGCATCGTGCCCCATGGCAAGGTCAACATAAGGATATCTTGCCGAGCGGATAGAACCTAAACGGTCAGCCTTTCTTACATCCTTGAATACCGCCATAAGACGTGTGATTCCGCCCTCAACTTCGGTTTCATAAACAATATCCGCCGAGGTAAGACCTGCCTGTACCGGTTGCGCCACCGAAATATTATTTATCATAACAGCAACGGGACGCAGGTCCACCTGACCTGCGGTAAGCTCCTCAACACCGGTAAGAGGATTTGTAAAATAGGTTGGTTTAGCAGATTCTTCGTTTGATACGTTTTCGGATGAAATATCTTTATCACTCGACCCGCCTTTTATTTCCTTCGCACAGCCCGTAAGGTTTACCGCAAAAAGTATGCCGAGTGCGAGTGCCAATATTCTTTTTTTCATTTAAAGAGTCCCCCAAAAATACCATATATTTAACTTGATAAATATTATACCGCTAAATATCGTGTAGTGCAACAAAAAAATAATAAATTTTTTTGTTGTTAAATAAAGGACTTTATAGTATAATGAATAGTGTATATATAAACTTTGCGGAAGTGTTATATTTGGATAAGATTATCTATCTTGATAACAGCTCAACAACCGCCCCCTGCGAAACTGCGGTAAAGCGGATAAACGAAGCATTATGTGAAAGGTGGGGCAACCCCTCGTCTTTACATATTTTGGGTATGGAAGCGGAAAACGCGGTTTTTGATGCGCGCAAAAAAATCGCAAAACTGCTTTCCTGCAGAGAGGACGAGCTTTATTTTACCTCCGGCGGTACCGAGAGTAACAACACCGCAATTTTCGGTGCGGCAAAGACGGGCAAAAAACGCGGCAACCGTATAGTTACCACCTCGGTTGAACACCCTTCCGTGCTTGAGGCTATGAAACGGCTTGAAGCCGAAGGCTTTGAGGTGGTTTACATAAAACCGCAACAAAACGGTTCGGTTTCTCCTGCCGATATAGAGGCGGCAGTGGATAAAAACACCGTGCTTGTAAGCATTATGCTTGTAAACAACGAAACGGGCGCCATACAGCCCGTAGATAAATGCCGAGAGATAATAAAGAAAAAATCGGCGCCGGCACTGCTTCACTGTGATGCGGTGCAGGCATTCGGCAAAATGCCGGTAAATGTTTCGGCACTCGGCATTGATATGCTTTCGATAAGCGGACATAAGATACACGGGCCTAAAGGCATAGGCGCGCTTTATATTAAAAAAGGTGTTGCCGTACAGCCGTTTATAGTGGGCGGCGGTCAGGAAAGAGGCTTTCGCTCAGGCACCGAGAGTGTGCCGCTTATTATGGGACTTGGCGGTGCGGTTGAAGCGTTGCCCGATATAAAATCACAGCTTGATAAAATGAGTGAGCTTAAAGCATACACAACCGAAAAGCTTTTAAGCACCGGACTTATCACCGTAAACTCACCCGAGAACGGTCTGCCTTATATACTTAATGTTTCGTTAAACGGCTACCGCTCTGAAACGCTGTTACACTTTCTTGAAAGCAAAAATATTTTTGTATCATCGGGAAGCGCCTGTGCAAAGGGTAAAGGCAGTTATGTACTCCGTGAAATGGGTTTATCGGCAGACTTGGCGGACAGTGCGCTCAGAATAAGCTTTTCGCGATACAATACAAAAGCCGATGCCGATGCTTTGGCACAGGAGATAAAATCCGCCGCCGAAACGCTTGTGAGAAAGGGAAGAACGGTAAGATGAGGGAAATTATCCTTATTAAAAACGGTGAACTCACCTTGAAGGGACTTAACCGTCAGATTTTTGAAGAGAAAATGATAACAAATCTCCGCCGCAAGCTTAAAAAATTCGGCGAGGTAAAAATCCGCAAGGCGCAGTCTGCTGTTTATGTAGAGCCCGAGGGCGAGGATTTTGACTTTGAGGGCGCATTGAAAGAAACCGAAACCGTTTTCGGCGTGGCGGCATTTTCGCGCGCTTTGGTGTGTGAAAAGAGCTTTGAGGATATAGCGGCAAAGGCACCGGTTTATTTAAAAAATGTTTTAAAAAACGTTAAAACCTTTAAGGTTGAAGCAAAGCGCGCTGATAAAACCTTTCCGCTCACCTCTCCGGAGATATGCGCCGAGATAGGCGGTATACTGCTTGAAAACTTCCCTAACCTTTCGGTGGACGTGCATAACCCCGATATAACGGTAGTGGTGGAGATAAGGGATTTCGGCGCTTATGTAAGAGCCGGTCAGATAAAGGGTGCGGGAGGTCTCCCCGTGGGCACTTCGGGCAGAGCACAGGTGCTTATCTCAGGGGGGATTGACAGTCCCGTGGCGGCTTATATGATGGCAAAACGCGGTCTTATACTTAATGCCATTCACTTTGCAAGCCCTCCGTATACAAGTCCGCGCGCCGAGCAGAAGGTAAAGACACTGCTGTCAAAGGTGGCAAGATACGCGGGTACGGTAAAGCTTTCGATAGTGCCTTTTACCGAAATACAGGAGGAAATCGGGAGATGCTGTCCCGAGGATTACTTTACCCTGATAATGCGAAGAATGATGATGAGAATATCCTGTAAGGTAGCAAGAAAGGACGGCTGTCTTGCCCTTGTCACGGGCGAAAGCTTGGGTCAGGTCGCAAGCCAGACACTTCCGTCCATCGCCGCTACCGAATGTGTTTCCGATATACCGACACTTCGTCCGCTTATAGGTATGGACAAGGAGGAAATAATAGAAATATCGCGTAAAATTGATGCTTTTGAGACCTCTATACTGCCTTATGAGGACTGCTGTACCGTATTCACTCCCCGTCATCCGCATACCCGTCCTAAGGAGGGACAGTGCGAAAAGGCGGAGGAAAAGCTCGATATAGATGTGCTTATTGAAAGGGCAATAGAGGGAATAAGAGTAGAATATATAGACTCAGAATAAGAAAGTCAAGAGGAAAACAAATGGCACATTCGCATAGCAAAACGCTTAAAAATATACTTTCCGAAAGGAAAACCATATCGCTTATTATTGCCGTGGCGGTAGTGCTTGCGGTGGCATTTGCCACTGTTTGTTTTGCCTATCCGTTCATCCGCAACGTCACCGCCGAGGGCACGCTTTCCCATCTTGAAAAAATGTGGGATAAAAACTCGGTTTCAAACTCGTTTGCCCTGCTTAAAGCCGAAAACCCCGATATTTCCGCTTGGCTTACGGTGGAAAACACCGATATAAATTATCCTGTGCTTAAAAGCGATATAAAAGGATATTATAAAAATCACGATTCCTTAGGCCACCGCAATTCGCTCGGTGCTATAAGGTTTTCGGATGAATATATATCCTGCGGCAAGGAATCTCCGCAGAATATATGTATAGAGGGTGCGCTTACCGAAAACGGCATTCTTTTCGGCGAGCTTGCAAAAGCGCGTATGCAGGACTTTGTAAAATCCAAGCCGAAAATCACACTATACACCGAAAAAGGAACAAAAAACTATCTTATTTTTTCCGTGGCGGTGCTTAATGAAGACTCTCGTGAAATGAAATATTTAAGAATGCCCGAGCTCGAAGACTTTGCGGTTTATAAGTTTTACGTAACCAATAAAAGCATATTTTCCTCACCCGTAAGAATAAACGGGGAAAGCAGTATCCTTACCCTTATAACCGAAACCTACGGCGAAAAGGGCGCAAAGCTTGCGGTGAGTGCGGTGGCGGTCACCGATAAGGATTATTATAATGCGGACGCCGCCGAATATAAGGTTAAAAGATAAACAAGCCATTAATATAAAAACGGGGGATATAATACTATGCAGAATATGAAAACCGATATTGTATATTATATGGGGAATACCGATTTTGAGATGGAGTTCAACCTCTGCGGATGCTGCCGTATGCGACTTCTTACCGATAAGGCGGAAAACCAGAAGGAGCTTATTTCGGCGCTTGCCCGCGCGGTGTCAAGAAGCAGGGTAATTCTCGTGTGCGGTCCCGTGTTCGGTGAAACGGGACTTATGAAAACGATATCCACAGCCCTTAACGCTAAAGCCGAAATTATAGATAATTCAAAGTTCGGTATTGCAGGGGACGAAAAAATAGAAGTAATCGCAGGTGCTGTTCCGCTTGTCACGGCGGACGGTATTTTCGGCGGTTGCATTATTGAAAGCGGACCGCAGAGTATAATTATATTAAGTGAAAACCGCAATGTGAGAAAGTCGTTGATGAACGGGCTTGTTCATCAGTACATTGAGGAGCTGAGTATGGTGCCGACAGGGAATGAAGGTGCCGTTTTGCACGAAACACCCGCAGTTAACACCAACCGGCAGCAGGAGGAAATCTCTGAAGATTTAAATGAACCGCAAGCCGAAAATCAACCCGAGGAGTCCCTTACGGACGGTGTGATTTCGGACGAACCAAGCGTACCGGAAACCGCCGAGCCCGAAAAATCAAACACAGATGAGCATAATATTGAGTTTGTTGATAAAGAGGGCAAGCCCTTGAGCAATAACGCGGATACGGGATTTTTGCATACACCCGAAAATCCCGACCACACCCATTACAGCGATTATTATGTACCCTCCGAAAGCGACAAGCTGTTTTCAGCCGGTGAAAAACCAAACGAGAAGCGTTCGGAAGGCTCTGATAAGAAGCTTACTCTGCCTATTATACTTGTATTGCTGTTTTTGGTATGTATAGTGCTCGCAATTGCATATTTTCTTATAGGCATTCCGCTTATTAAGGGCGAGCCGGTTTCGTCATACGTGAGCAAAATCTTTGAAATAGGCAGTTCATCCCGAGTATAACGCAGGAGGTAGTTTTATTGTTTTCACTTAAAGCATCGGTGGTGATGACCTTTTTGTCTTCCTTTTGGGGCAAGGTTTTTAAAACCCTCGTTATAGCAATGGTACCGGTAATAGAGCTTCGCGGCGCAATACCGATAGGCATGGGTATGGGACTGAAACTCCCAGTGGCAATTTTGGTGTCGCTTATAGGAAACCTTATCCCCGTGCCGTTTATAATAATATTCATCAAAAAGATTTTCGCCCTTATGCGCAAATGGAGTAAAAAACTCGATACACTTGTAACAAAGCTTGAAAACCGCGCATTTTCAAAGGGCGAGGTGGTAAAAAAGTACGCATTTTGGGGACTGTTCATTCTCGTTGCCATTCCGCTCCCCGGCACCGGCGCGTGGACGGGGGCACTCGTTGCCGCCATGCTCGATATGCCGCTTAAAAAGGCGGTACCCGCCATAACGGCGGGAGTTATAGGCGCGGCGATAATTGTGTCTTTTGTCACATACGGCGCGGCCGCGCTTATATAGACATCAGAATGTAGGGGACGATGCCCACATCGTCCCGTTTTTTATATATATTTGTTCGCCTTTGCCGACAATATATATCCGTGCCGAAGACACACCGATTATTCATTATTCAGTATTCATTCGCCCCGCTTGCCGTTGCAATCGGGGCGTTGGCTTGTGGTTTGAATGCTTTGGTATACAAAAATAGGGAGAATGGCTGAAAAATCTTGCCGTTCTCCCCGAAATCCGTTTTTTTCCGGATGTTTTTATTGTTTTAATCTATAATTTCGTAATCAAAGGGCCATCCAAATGTTTCTCTTTCTTTTTTGCTTCTTTCCGATATTTCGTGAAATATTGAGATGCATTCATCAAATTCGTCAGGCAAACTTTTTTCGCGTAATATACGCTGTTTTGCCAAAATACTTCCGCAGTGTCACCGATACGGCGCAAAGCCCCATAAAGTAATATTTTTTGCCCTGCACGGCGCGACAAATTATTTACGGTTTACATAATATAATATGTATGTAAATATTCAGCGGGCGGTGTTTAAAATGACGGAATACATAAAAGAGAAAAAAGGCATTGAAAAATTGAGGGAGAGCGCAACGGCATCTGCACTTGCAACGCAGGCAGGTGTGTGTCTTATCTCTCTTATCTTTTCGCGGGCAATAGCCGATACAAGCCTTCTCCCCTTCGGAGTGGCTTTTGTTGCCGGCTGTCCGCAATACTGCTCCTATGCGGCGGCTATAGGTGCCTTTGCGGGATACTTTATCCCCGCGGTGGGCATGGGCGGTTTCAGGTACATAGCGGCAATATTGCTTGTGCTTGCGATAAAGCTGTTGTTTTCAAAAAAACATATTTTTGAAAATCATCTGTTTTCAGCGCTTTTGGGGGCTTTTGCAAGTCTTACCACCTGCCTTATCGCACAAAGCGGATTTGCGGTAAGCTTTTCGGATATGCTTGCCGAGAGCTTTATTTGCGGGCTCGGGGCATTTTTTGTTGCAAAAACATTTGCCGCCGTAAAAAACGCGGAGAGGGGACTTTCGGCTGAGGAGCTTGCGGCGGTTTTGATAGTTCTCGGTATAACGGTATCGGGACTTTCGCGCTTTACCGTTTTCAGTATCAGCCTCGGCAGAATACTCGGTATACTGCTTATTCTCACTGCCGCAAAATACGGCGGAATACTTGCAGGTGCCGTAAGCGGTACCTCGGTGGCATTTTGTCTTTTGCTTGCGGGGAATATCAAAAGCGGAGCCATTTATTATTTCGGAGGACTGCTTGCGGGTATTTTCTCCTCGCGCGGTAAATATGCCGAGGCGTTTGTTATGGCGGTATGCTGTACCGTAACCGCGATATACGGCGGTCTGTCCTCGGGTGGCTGGATAATAGCGGCAGAGTGTACCGTTGCGATTTTTATATTTATGCTGTTGCCCCGAAATGCCGGTATATATCTCGGCAAGCTCTTTTCGGGCAGTCCGCGTGTCGTTACCTCCACCGGACTTAAAAAGGCAGTGACTATGCGGCTTTGTCTTGCCTCCTCGGCGTTAAACGATATTTCGCAAACGGTGGAAAAGGTATCAAAAAAGCTTGCAAAGATAAACAAACCCGATTATTCCGCCGTGGTAAACGATATTGAGCAAAAGGCGTGCTCGGGCTGTAAGCTGAGAATACACTGCTTTGAAACAAAGCGTGATAAAACGCTCGAGGCAATATTCAAAATGACAGATGCCGTTAAAAAGGGAGAGATGTATCCCGAAAGCTTTGCACCCGAGGAGTTTCGCGAGCGGTGTATACGTCCCGCCGCCACGGGACAGGCTGTTGTTACCGTGTATAAGGATTATGCCGCGAAAGCCGCCGCCCAAAACCGTATTGAGGAGGTTCGCGATGTGGTATCCGATCAGTTTTCGGGGATTTCCGAAATGCTAAAGGACCTCGCGAACGAGCTTGAGAACGGCGAGAGGTTTGATAACGGCGCCGCGCTTGCCGCCGTTTCGACGCTTAAAAATCTTGATATAAGGGCGAGTGAGTGCAGTGCGGCGGTGGATAAATACGGCAGAATGTCGCTTAGCATAAAGCTGTCCTCAGGTGAAAACGCCGTGATAAACAAATTGCAGGTCATGAAAGCATTGTCCGTGGTGCTCGAGCGCGATTTTGATATTCCCGCCGTAAACAGCACAGCAGACGGCACATATATCGTAATGTCCGAGCGCCCCGTGTTCAGGGTGAGGGTCGGGAGTGCTCAGTTCAGTGCGGACGGCAGTTCGCTCTGCGGTGATGCCTACACCTGTTTTAATGACGGCAAGGGCCACTATATAATGATTTTGAGTGACGGTATGGGTACCGGCGGCAGAGCGGCGGTGGACGGCGCCATGGCATCCGAGCTTATGCTCAGGCTTTTAAAATCGGGATTTGGTTACGACTGTTCTCTTAAGGTTGTAAACAGCTCTATGACCTTTAAATCGGCGGACGAGTCGCTTGCCACAATGGATATAGCGAGCATTGATTTGTTTACGGGACAGGCAGAGCTTTACAAGGCGGGAGCGGCGGCAACGATGGTGAGACGAAAGGGCAGGGTAGGTAAGGCGGAGAGCACCTCACTGCCTATCGGAATACTTAAGGATGTATCCTTTGACCGCGCGGGCATACGGCTTTGTGACGGCGATATACTGCTTCTTGTATCAGACGGCGTTACCGCCTGCGGCACCGACTGGATAAGAGAAGAGCTTGAAAGCTATCAGAGTGAAAATCCCGATGATATTGCCGAGCGTATAGCCGAATGTGCCCGCCGCAGGAGAGACGATGCCCATGCAGACGATATAACCGTTATAGCGGCTTTTCTTGAAAAAATGCCATAAAAAAGGCGCATAAATATGTAAAAAGTAATTCTTGACTTTAATATACCGTTATAGTATAATAATTGCCGTAAGGTTGAAAATAACCTCTGCATTTTTGCAAAGGGAGGGAATATAAATGAGCCAGGTAAGATTAAAAGAGAATGAATCTCTTGATAATGCTTTGCGCCGCTTTAAGAGACAGACCGCAAAGGACGGCGTTATTCAGGAAGTTCGAAAAAGAGAACATTATGAGAAGCCCTCTGTAAAGCGTAAAAAGAAGTCGGAAGCTGCTCGCAAGAGAAAGTTCCGCTAAGAATGAAATCTTAAAAAAGTTCGGCGGTTGCGATGCAATCGCCGATTTTTTACGGAAAGGAAATATCCGATGCTTTTCAGACCCGATATAAAGCTTAAAGGAATAACCGATATAACGGTTGAAATACTTAACAGATACGGTATAAAGGCACTGCTTCTCGATGTGGATAACACCATGTCTACTCACCACGGCGAGCAGCTCACCGAGGGACTTGAGGACTGGCTTTCATATATGCAGGAAAACGGCATAAAGCTTTCGGTGCTTTCCAATTCCACCGAAAAGCGGGTAAAGCCCTTTGCCGAAAAAATAGGACTTGATTATATAAGTCTTGGACTTAAGCCGCTGCCCACGGGATTTTTGCGCGGTGTTAAAAGGCTCGGTGTAAAAAGGCGCGAAACGGCTATTGTAGGTGACCAGATTTTCACCGATACCTTAGGCGGTGCGCTGGCGGGTATCAAAAGGATACTTTTAACTCCCATAAAGCCCGAAACCTCGGTGCGCTTTAAAATTAAAAGAAAACTTGAAAAGCTTATTTATAACATCTTAAAGATAGAGGACTTAAAGGAGTGAGAGTATGTCTTGTATGTTCGGTCCTGCGGGAACACCCGAGGAGTTTGCGGTATTAGGCTACAAAAAAACGCTTGATATACCCTCTTATATCGAGGCAAAAGGGCTCGATTTATTCGAGTATCAGTGCGGCAGAGGTGTAAACGTTTCGAATGAAAAGGCGGTTGAGTTCGGCAATGCCGCGGCGCAGAAAAATGTTACACTTTCACTTCACGCGCCCTATTATATTTCGATGTCCTCTACCGAGGAGGAAAAGCGGCTCAATTCGGTAAACTATATTTTGCAGTCGGCACGTGCGGTAAATGCGATGGGCGGCGACCGCATAGTAGTGCACACCGGCTCGTGCGGTAAGATTTCAAGAGAAACCGCATTGGAGCTTGCTTTGGATACGATGAAAAAGTCACTTGCCGCGCTTGACGGTGAAAACCTCGGCAATGTGCATATATGCCCCGAAACGATGGGCAAGGTAAACCAGCTCGGAACACTCCGTGAGGTAACAAAGCTTTGCAGGCTTGATGAGCGGCTTATTCCCTGCATAGATTTCGGCCACCTTAACGCAAGAGATCAGGGATATTTCAAAACCCTTGCCGATTATGAAACGGTGTTCAAAACGATTTTATGCGACCTCGGTGAATACCGCCTTAAGAACTTTCACGCACATTTTTCAAAAATCGAGTATTCGGCAGGCGGCGAAAAGCGTCACCTCACATTTGAGGATACGGTTTACGGCCCCGATTTCGAGCCGGTTTTGGAGCTTTGCTTAAAGTACGGCTGCAACACGCATTTTATATGCGAGTCTGCCGGAACGCAGGGCATAGACGCAAAGCAAATGAAGGATTATTATTTTAGAAGATGATTTAATGGATAAAAACGTTCTTATCGTTGCGAGATGTTTCTTTTTATCTCTGATGGCGGCACCCATAATACTTGCTTTTTCCGTATGCGAAAAGGGTGAGGCAAAGCCTGCTTACACGCATACCGAAACCGGCAGCACGGTAACAAAGGAGATCTTGCCTCCAAAGATAACTCTTGCGGAAGATGTGATACTCTGCGCCGGAGAAAAGCATAAAATATCCGAATATGTTTTAAATCTTGAAAACGGTGAGCTTTGTGACGGTGAAAAGCTGCTTGATACAAAAGGTCTTGGCGAAAAAACCGAAAAAATCGCCGTAAGGGACGGCAAAGGCAATATTTCCCATTTTGATTTTGTTTACACCCTTTTTGATAATATTCCTCCTGTTATTAAGGTTTTAACACCGATAACAACGGTGCAGAAAAACAACACCCCCGATCTTTCTTCGGCGGTAAAGGTGACCGATAATTCGGGAGAAAAAATCACTCCCGTGATATCGGGAGATTATGATTTAAGTGTTTGCGGCAAATATAATTTAATCTGTACTGCCGCCGATTCTTCGGGCAACAGCTCAAAAGCGGAGCTTCAGCTTTGGGTTTATACCCTTAATCCTGCGCCCGGAGAGTACACACCCGAGCCCCTTGATAAGATAAACATAACAAATTATCATCTGCCATACGTTATAAATGTTTACCGCGAGGATAACACCGTGGTGGTTTACGGACCCGATGATAACGGCAATTTCAAAAGCCCCGTAAAGGTGTTTATTGCTTCCTGCGGTGCAGATGAAAACACTCCTATAGGTCAATTTGAAACCACGGCAAAATACCGCTGGGCAAAGCTTATAGGCCCTACCTATGGGCAGTATTCAACACGTATAGGCCCTAAAAAAATGGGTATTCTTTTCCATTCGGTACCTTATATTGAGGAGGACCCCTCCACTCTTGAATACTGGCTTTATAACCGCCTCGGAACTAAAGACTCTCTCGGCTGTGTGCGTCTTACCGTGGAGGAGGCAAAGTGGATATTCGATAACTGCCCCGTGGGTGTTAATGTAACGATTACAACCGACCCGCCGCCAAAAGGTATAGTGCGGCCAAAGGCTCCTCATATCCCCGAGGACTCTCCGTATAAGGGTTGGGACCCCACCGACCCTGCGCCCGAAAACCCGTGGAAAAATCCGCCGCCCGAAAATCCTCCCGAGATTCCGCCTGAGATTCCGTCCGGCGAAGAAGAAAACAAAGACCGCGAGAGCGAATCCGAAGAATAAAAAAATGCCGCGTTTGCGGAGTGTTCTAAAGGACACTCCGCAACGAAATAAATCCCTTTCGGGATTTTCGATATGCCCTTCGGGCTCGATATACGGCAAAGCCGCTCGATATACGCTGCGGCGTGAGGGCGGATTTATTTCATATCGAATTTCTGCCGAGCAGAAATATATCGAAATTTGCCAAAAGACAAATTATATCGAGTTTGCCCGTGCCCAAACATATCGACAATAATACCGGCTGAATAAAAAAACCGACTGATTTTATTTATCAGCCGGTTTTTGCTTATAAGTGCGCACTTACTCACCACATTCTGTGGCGGTTATCTCGCAATAGTGTGCTTAAGAACAAGTCTCCTTTGCGGCATTTTTTTATTCTTATTTTTCCTGTTCTTTGCGATAAAGTTCATTCAAATATTCAAGCGCCAGCTCGCGGCTTTCTTTCTTTTTAAGCACATGCAGCACCTTAAGGCAGTTAAGCTCGGCGGGGGAGGGCACAAATGGGAGATACCCGTCATAAGGGAGTGTGGGCGTGTTTAAAACACTCGGACTTTTCTGCAAATTTACAGCTTCCGAAAACTCCGGATCAGGCAGTTCTTCTTCGGCTTTGGTGTCGCCGTTAAGCAACCAGTCGGCTGAAATGCCGAGCACCTCGGTAAGCTTTTTAAGGGTTTTGATATCGGGGTTACCGCACTTTTCCATACGCGCATAGGTGTTGCGCTTCATACCTATAAGTGCGGCAAGCTTTTGCTGTGTAAGACCTGCGGATTTCCGCGCCTCACACAGTCTTTTGTTGGTTTCGCTTGCAAAGTTGTTTTTCATAAATACCTCTTGACTAAAAAGAAAATTGTTGTTATAATCAGTATTGCATTTATGCTGAAGTGGCTCAGTTGGTAGAGCAGCTGATTCGTAATCAGCAGATCGTGGGTTCGAGTCCCATCTTCAGCTCCATATAAGCACCGTCATAAGGCGGTGCTTTTTATTATATTTTACCTAAAATGTAGAAAAATGTCAAGCGCATAAATGGTATGTCAAAATAATTCGTCAAGTATATTTTGTCGAGCAGAAAAAAATATTATCAGTTTAACCGTTTGCCACTTGGGTAATAATTCTATTAAGAATTACCGGAGGTGGCTGTTATTTATACGGGAAAGGTTGAAATCTGCGGAATAGACACATCAAAGCTTCCGCGGCTTAAGGAAAAAGAAACAAATGAATTGCTGTCAAAGGCAAAATCGGGCGATAAAAATGCCCGTACCGCTCTTGTAAACGGCAATTTAAGGTTGGTGCTCAGTGTTGTAAAGCGGTTTTCGGCACGGGGTGAAAATCCGGACGATTTATTTCAGGTTGGCTGTGTGGGACTTATAAAGTCGATAGATAATTTTGATATATCACAGAATGTAAAGTTTTCCACCTATGCCGTTCCGATGATAATTGGTGAGATACGCAGATATTTAAGGGATAACAACCCCGTGCGTATATCCCGCTCGGTAAAGGATACGGCTTACCGTGCCATGCAGACAAAGGAAAAGCTTACCTACAGTCTCGGTCGTGAGCCCACAGTGACCGAAATCGCCGCCGAGCTTGATATTCCGCGTGAGGACGTGACATTGGCGCTTGAAAGCATAGTAGAACCGGTTTCACTCTACGAACCGGTATTTAACGACGGCGGTGACACCATCTATGTGCTTGACCAGATAGGCGATAACAACGATGATGAAAACTGGCTCGGTGAAATAGCGCTCAAAGAGGCAATTAAGGGACTTACCGACCGCGAAAAAACCATACTTTCTCTGCGCTTTATGCAGGGCAAAACCCAGATGGAGGTTTCAAAGGAGATAGGCATATCACAGGCGCAGGTTTCAAGGCTTGAAAAATGCGCACTCGAAAAGATAAGGAATTAATAAATGTTAATTGAAGTTAGGCTTTAAGGTTTTGGGAAGCCATGAATGGAACAGTGTGACTGTATATTCCATGCGGCGGGAACAATTAAAATAAAACTACTGCCCGAGTGCGTTTATCACTCGGGCAGTTTTATATTATGGGGTTTTAATCGGTAGTTTAAAGATAGAGCAGCGCTATCGCCGATGTGCAGGATATCCTGAAGTCTTACCCCTGCAATATACTATGCTCTTATTTTGTTTTGGGTGACTTTCTCATAAACAAAACTCCTATGCACTCTCTGCCGCAGTGTGAGGAAATGGTACAGCCGGCTCTTGTAATGAACATTTCTTTGAAGGGCAAGGTTTCTTTAACGGCCTCTATCTCGGCATCTATTATTGCCTTATCACAGCCTGCGTGGGTAACAAAAACACGGTCAAGGTCAATATCGTCCTTATCCTGCAAGCGCTCTGCAACATAGGGCTTGATAACATCAATAAATCTTCCGCGGTACTTTTTGCAAAGTCCCATAACACCGTCTGTTACATCAATACTCGGTTTAAGCTTTAAAAGGTTTGCACCGAGCACCGAAAGTGCCGAGCATCTGCCGCCCTGATGAAGATAATCGAGGTTATCTATAACAAACGATGCATCAACATATTTTGTGAGCTCATTGAGTTTTTTAACTATCGTTTCGGCATCAAGACCTTCGTTTACAAAATCCACTGCCTTAAGCACCAAAAGTCCGCCGCCGGTCGAAAGGTTTTTGGTGTCCACCACATAAACATTCCCTACCTCCTCTGCCGCTATGCAGGCGTTGTTGTAGTTTGACGACATAGTGGAGGAAAGGGTGAGGTGGATAACGGTTTTGCCTTCCTTTACAAACTGCTCAAAAAAGTCCTCACATTCGCCGATGCTTGTTGCGGCGGTTTTGGGCAGCTCACCGGTTTTGCGGTTGTGCTCAAAAATATCGTCCGGCGTGATGTCAACACCGTCCTTATAAGTCTTATCACCGAGTGCAACACCTAATGGAAGCACGTTTATTGAATATCTTTCGATAAGCTCCTTGCTGAGGTCGGTGGTGCTGTCACATGTAACAACTATATTTTCACTCATTTTGTATATTCTCCTTACAGATTATTACAAGGTTGATTATACCATTTTAAGCAGTTAAACTCAATAACTTTTTAAAAATATTGCAAACAGCGGGCTTATGTAATATATTATATGTAAAAGAAAACAAAAAAGGCGGCGCGGTATGATTTTAAAAGCAAATGCCAAAATAAACCTCACACTCGATATATTAAGTAAGCGGGCGGACGGTTATCATAATATCCGCTCGGTTATGCAGTCGGTATCCTTGTGCGATACCGTTTCGGTTGAAAAAAGCGATAAAATATCCGTTCTCTGCAAAGAACTCAAAGCACTGCCGCAGGAAAAAAACACGGCATACACAGCGGCAAAACACTTTTTTGAGTTTACGAAAATATCGGGCGGCGCTAAAATTGAAATCATAAAAAGCATACCCTCTTTGGCAGGGCTCGGCGGCGGCAGTGCAGATGCCGCGGCAGTGATAACGGCACTTGATAAGCTTTATGATACACGCCTTTCGCAAAATGATATAATTACCGTAGCCTCGCTTGTGGGTGCCGATGTTCCGTTTTGTACGGTGGGCGGCACCGCGCTGTGCGAGGGCACAGGCGAAATAATAACCCCGATAAAGCCGCTTTGTGACTGCGGAATAGTTATAGTAAAGCTCGGCAATAAGCTTTCAACGGGATATATGTATTCTATGGCGGACGGTAATTTGAGTGACGGCACACCCACAGGTAATATGATAAACGCGATAAACAGCGGCAACTTAAAGGAAATAAGCAAAAATCTTTCAAATGGCTTTATGCCGTTTGCAGACTGTGAAAGCGCACTCGGTGTTTTGGGCGGATATGCTCCGCTCGGTGTTTCCGTTTCCGGCAGCGGCCCTTGTGTTTTCGGCATATTCGAGGATAAAGACCGCGCAAAGAGGGTGCATAACGAAATAGCGGATAAAACCGAGTGCTATTACTGCACACCGGCAAATTGCGGCATTATATTTGAATAAAAAAATAAAAATCGGTCAATATTCAGCTTATCAGAATATTTTACGGAAGTGATAGGCTTGAAAAAAACGGTACTTAAGGATATTTCGATAGCGATGGTGCTTTCGCTTTTGTTTTCGCTTGCGGCGGCTTTTTCCCACTTCAACACCGCTTGTGAGGATATGAGGGCAAACGTTTTACGGCTCCATATAATCGCAAACTCGGACAGCGGTGAGGATCAGGCGATAAAGCTTGCGGTACGGGATGCGATACTTGAAAGCTCAAAGGAGATATTTAAAGAAAGCAATGATCTCGATTCGGCAATAGCGTGCGCCGGCAAATCTCTGCCCTATATTACGGATATTGCAAACGGCGTGCTTAAATCCGGAGGATTTTCCTATATGGCAAATGCCGTTATAGGTGACAGCTATTTTGAAACACGGGAATACGATGATTTTACACTGCCTGCAGGAACCTACAAGTCTCTTATTGTAAGGCTCGGCAAGAGCAAGGGGCATAACTGGTGGTGCGTTATCTACCCCGGTGTTTGCTTAAGCTGTGCAAGCAATGCAAAGCTTGAGGACTCGGTTAAGAAGACATCCGCAGACATTGCAAAAAACTCAAAAAAATATGTTATGCGGTTTAAAAGTGTGGAAATCTATGAGGATATAAAAAAGAAGTTTTCGGGCAAATAAAAATTTTTCTTGCATTTTTAAAGCTTTTATGATAACATTACCTTGTTATAGATATAATTGCTTTGAAAGAGGTGACGACAAATGAAGGAAGGTATTCATCCTCAGTATGAAAAGGTAACCATCAAGTGCGCTTGCGGTGCTGAATTTGAAACACGTTCAACCAAAAAGGATATTCGTTTGGATATCTGCTCTAAATGTCATCCGTTTTTTACCGGCAAACAGAAGTTGGTAGATACAGGCGGTCGTGTTGATAGATTTAAAAAGCGCTTCAACATGGGCGAATAATTTTATCTTTTATACTTTCCGCAACTGTATTTATTTTGCAGTTGCGGTTTTTTTATCGGGTGGTGTTAATACTTGGAAAGCTATGTAACCGTAAAGGGCATATCCTCGGCACAGTATACCGAGAAGCGCTCAAAGTTTATAGCCGAGGCTTTTCCGTGCGAAAGCACAAAGCAGGCTGAGGAAATAATCGCCGACTCAAGAAAACGGTATTTTGATGCACGCCACAATGTATATGCCTACGTTTTAGCGGACGGCACTGCGAGGTTCAGTGATGACGGCGAGCCGCACGGTACCGCCGGCAAACCGATGCTTGACTGTATCATAGGCAGCGGCATTGTAAATGTTATGGTTGTAGTAACAAGGTATTTCGGAGGGGTATTGCTCGGCACCGGCGGGCTTGTAAAGGCCTATTCCACGGCATGCGCCGATGCGCTGAGTGCGGCAGAGCTTACAGAATACTGTAAAGCGGTGAGCTTTTCGTGTGATATGGAATACCGCAATTTAAAAACCGCCGAGCGGCTTGTTGATAAGTATTCGGGTATGATACTGAGCACCGATTACGGCGATAAAATCATACTGCATTTTGCGATAAAAACCGCGCAAAAGGACGGATTTTTATCTGAGCTTTGTGAGGCTTTTGCATCAAATGTGACCGCAATCGAGGAAAAAACGGATTTTTTAAGCTTTCCGGTAAAAAAATAGAGGACTTTTACACTTTTTATCTAATATATAATTGAAAGACGATATTTTGAGATTGAAGGAATGGTTTATGCAGTCTGTAAGAGAGCGCACCGAGGAGATAGAAAGACTCACCTTATCAAAATACGCAACACTTGCCGAAAACAGTAAGGGCAGGAAGTATCCTCAGGAAAAATGCCCGTTGCGTACCGATTTTCAGCGCGACCGCGACAGAATTATTCATTCAAAGGCATTCAGGCGCTTAAAACATAAAACACAGGTGTTTTTATCACCCGAGTCGGACCATTTTCGCACCCGCCTTACCCACACGCTTGAGGTTTCGCAGATAGCGCGCACCGTGGCAAGAGCCTTAAGGCTCAATGAGGACCTTACCGAAGCAATAGCCTTAGGCCACGATTTGGGACATACCCCTTTCGGCCACGCGGGCGAGAGGGCACTCAAAGATATTTCGGGCAGTTTTACCCATTATGAGCAGAGTGTAAGGGTTTGCGAGCTGCTTGAAAGGGACGGAAAGGGTTTAAATCTCACCTTTGAGGTGATAGACGGTATTTTAAACCACACCAAGGATAAATGGCCCGAAACACCTGAGGGTAAAATAGTGCGCATAAGCGACCATATTGCCTATATGAACCATGATATCGAGGATGCGATACGCGCGGGAGTGATAAAGAGCGAAGATGTACCCGCTGATGTGCGTGCCTGCCTCGGAGAGACCAAAAGCAGAAGGATAACCGCGCTTGTAACATCACTTGTTAATAATTCAAGCGGCAGTGATATAAGGTTTGACCCCGAAACCGAGGTTTACTATGATAAGCTTCACGATTTTTTATATGAGTCGGTTTATTATAACCCGATAGCCAAGGCGGAGGAACAAAAAGTAACGGGGATTATAAGCGGTATTTATGATTATTTTTTAAAGCACCCCGATGAGCTTTCGGCGGAATGTAAGTCGGTTGCCGAAAAAGAGGGGATTGAGCGGGCGGTTATCGATTATATCGCCGGTATGACCGACCATTATGCCGTGACGGTTTACAGCAGAATATTCATTCCTCACTCGTGGGATATGTAATATTAAAAAAGCAAAGGCAGGTGAAATAATTGCCGATACCCGAAGAAGTTATAAACGAAATCAAAATGCGAAACGATATAGAGGCGGTTATTTCGCCCTATGTTTCGCTGAAAAGACGCGGCAAAAATCTTGTGGGACTTTGCCCGTTTCATAATGAAAAAACACCGTCGTTTACGGTATACCCCGAAAACGGCTCGTTTTACTGTTTCGGTTGCGGTGCCGGCGGAGATGTTTTCAGCTTTGTAAAGCTTATCGAAAACCTCGATTATGTGGATGCGATAAAGCTTCTTGCCGAGCGCAGCGGAATAACGATAGAGCAAAGCGAATATGATAATTCGATGCAGAAGCTCAAAAACACGGTATACGAGATAAACCGCGAAACAGCGCTTTTTTATCATAATTATTTAATGTCGCCCGAGGGCAAATGGGCGCTTGAATATCTAATCGGCAGGGGACTTACCGTTCCCACAATAAAGCATTTCGGTCTGGGCGCCGCTCCTGACGAATGGGACGCACTTTATAAGCATCTGCGTTCAAAGGGCTTTAGTGACAGTGAGATGCTTTCGGCAAATGTAGTCGCGAGAGGGAACAGAGATTCCTGTTACGACCGTTTTAAAAAGCGCGTGATGTTCCCCGTGATAAATATAAGGGGCAAGATAGTTGCCTTCAGCGGCAGAGCAATGCCGGGGGAGGACAAGCAGACCGCAAAATACGTAAACACCTCCGATACGCCGGTTTATAAGAAAAGTGAAAACCTTTTCGGTATGAATTATGCAAAAAACCATTGTGATGAGCGGATAATTCTGGTTGAGGGAAATATGGATGTTGTATCGCTTCATCAGGCAGGTTTTCAAAACACCGTTGCGGCACTTGGTACCGCTTTCGGCGAACAGCAGGCAAAGATACTTTCGCGCTATACAAAGGAGATAATCCTCACGCTTGATGCCGATGCCGCAGGTCAAAAGGCGGTAAAGCGTGCCTGTGATATACTTGAAAATACGGGGCTTAAGGTAAGGGTTATAGTAATTCCCGATGCAAAGGATCCCGATGAGTTTATAAAGAAAAACGGGAAAGAAAAGTTTGCGGCTTTAATTGATAACGCACTTACCGAAACGGAGTACAAGCTCACGATGGCGGCAAGCGGAATAGATATTTTAAGCGATAAGGGTAAGCTTGATTATCTTTTGCGTGCGGCACAGATAATAGCCGATACCAACGATATCGTGACGAGAGATTATTATATCGGTAAAATATGTGATACCTATTCGGTTTCACGCACTGCAATAGAAACAAAGGTAAAGGAAATCCGTTCAAAAAATCAAAAACAGCGCGAAAAGAAAGAAATAGACGAAAAAATCCACAAGCGATTTTCAAAAAGCGAGGTAAACACCGAAAAGCATTTGTATACCACCGCGGCAAACGCCGAGGAAACGGTTATAGCCGTGCTTTTGCGTCACCCTGATTTTTATAACGAGGCAGCCGAAAGCCTTAAGCCTGATGATATGGTGACGGGACTTAACCGCAGGATATATTCACTTATCTGCGAATGTCTTTGCGAAGGCAGACAGCCCGATATATCGGTCTTCGGCGAAAAGTTCACCGATGCCGAAACGGGGTATATAGCCTCCCTTATGAACAGCGAGCGGGCAGAACATAATCCGCTCACCGTTTTAAGGGACAGTATTTCGGTAATAAAAAAAGAAAAACTCCGCATATCGTCTAAAAACGTTAAGGATATGTCGGTAGACGATTGGGCGAGTAATATGCGCAAAATAATAGAAAGCAAGAAAAAGGGGAACTGAAAATGGCAAAGAAAAAGGAAACAGAGGAATTAAAGGAAGAAATAAGAGAGGAAAAATCCGCCGCAGTAGACGATTACCGTGAGGAAGAGGAGGAAAAAGCGGAGAGTATTGACAGTATCGAAAATGCTCCCGATGATTTAAACGAGCTTTATATAGAGCCTCCGATTCTTGACATCGACTATGATGAGGAGCCGAGTGAGGATGACCTTAAGCTTGAGGAAATGGACGTTGAAAATATCGAGGACGATATTTCGGTTGAAAACATTTCGCTTGACGATCCCGTAAAGGTATATCTCCGCGAAATAGGCAGGGTTCCTCTGCTTACCTCTGAAGAGGAGGTAGAGCTTGCCATTAAAATCAGCGAGGGCGATGAGTATGCAAAACAGCGCCTCACCGAGGCAAACCTGCGCCTTGTTGTAAGTATTGCAAAAAAGTATGTCGGCAGGGGTATGTATTTCCTTGATCTTATTCAGGAGGGTAATGTAGGACTGATAAAAGCAGTGGACAAGTTTGACCACACAAAGGGCTTTAAGTTCTCAACCTATGCTACATGGTGGATACGTCAGGCAATCACCCGTGCAATAGCCGATCAGGCGCGTACCATAAGAATACCCGTTCACATGGTTGAAACAATAAACCGCCTTAAGAAAATACAAAGTCAGCTTCTCCACGAAAACGGTTACGAGCCCAGCGAGGAGCTTATCGCCGAAAAAATGGAGCTTCCCGTTGAGCGCGTGAGAGAGATTATGCGTGTGGCACAGGAGCCTGTTTCAATGGAAACACCAATAGGTCCTGAGGAGGATTCCCGCCTTATGGACTTTATCCGCGATGAGGACACCTTGGCACCCGATGATGCCGCGCTTAAAACCATAACAAACGAGGATATAAACAACGTGCTTCACACCCTCACCTCACGCGAGGAAGAGGTTATACGTCTGCGCTTTGGACTTAAGGACGGCAGATGCCACACCTTAGAGGAGGTAGGCACCGAGTTTGACGTAACGAGAGAGCGTATCCGTCAGATAGAGGCGAAGGCGCTTCGCAAGCTTCGTCATCCCGTAAGAAGCAATAAGTTTAAAGAAAGATAAGGAATAAATCAAATGGTTTTTACATATAAAACAAACGGGACATGCTCAACCGCCATTGATATAGAAATTGAGGATGATACCGTAAAATCGGTTACATACCATAACGGCTGCAACGGTAATCTTAAGGGTATAAGCAGTCTGGTTAAGGGTATGAAAATTGACAGTGTTATAGAAAAGCTTGAGGGTATAAGGTGCGGCTTTAAGCCTACATCCTGCCCCGATCAGCTTGCACGGGCACTTAAAAAATACAGGGAAGAAAATCAGTAAAGGAAACTGCGGTTTAAAGGGATGGTGATATAAAATGTGTCAGGATAACGATGTAAAAATAGCGGGTAACCGGCCGAGTAAGGATGTAAAGCTCAATAAGAAAAAGGAAGAAGCGGCAATAAAGCTTGACGATGCTGCGGTAAAGCTTGCAAAGTCTGCCGGTGCCGAGGTGGCAAAAAGGTATTTAAACGCGGTAAGCTCTTCGGAATACGGTCAGGATAATAAGGACTTTGACCTGCTTATTCAGCGCCGGCTTATGCTTTCATTTACCGCAACGGTAGGCTTTGAACAGTATATTGAGGATGATGCGCTTTCGGGAATAGCTCAAAAAAGCTTTCTTGACACACTTAAAAAATCCTCACCCGAGATATATGCAACCGCCGCGGATACGGGAGCCTTTTCGTTTTATTATCTTGCCTACCGTCGCGGAGGCGATACCGAGCGCCGTATGGGGCAAACCTTTGCGATGCTCTGCTCACACGATGGCGACCCGATTTTTCAGGAGCTCGGAGAAGCACTTTACTGTTGGTTTTTATCCGATGTGAAAAAGGTGCTCGGGCAGTTTTTTAAGGCTTAAAAAAACATATAAACTCCCTTTCCCAAATAAAATATAGGGAAAGGGAGTATTTTTATGCCAAGTATTTATTTAAGTCCTTCAACGCAGGAGTTTAACCCCTATGTAACGGGAGGCAACGAGGAATATTATATGAACCTTATTGCCGATGCCATGGAGCCGTATCTCTACGCGAGCGGAATATCCTTTACCCGCAACACCCCCGAAATGACGGCGGCGTCCTCCATAGCGGCGTCAAATGCCGGTAATTACGACCTGCATCTTGCACTTCATTCAAACGCATCATCTCAAAGCTCAGGTAAAGCGCGCGGCGCAGAGGTTTACTATTACCCCACAAGTATGAACGGACGGCGTGCGGCGGAGATTATCGCCAATAACCTTGAAATGATTTATCCGCTGCCGCAAAACGTAAAAACCGTTCCCACAACCTCACTCGGCGAAATAAGGAGAACCAAAGCACCCGCGGTGCTGATAGAATACGCCTATCACGATAATGTCGAGGATGCTCAATGGATTATGAACAATATTGACAACATAGCGCGGAATACGGTGCTTTCACTCACCGATTATTTCGCAATACCGTTCAGAATGCCGGCATAAAAAGTTTTAACACTTTTATTTGTTATTAAATCGACTATCGCCTGTTCCAAAAGCGGTTGTAGTTCTTTTGGTGCATCTCTATAACCGAAAAAAGTGCACACAGACATTTTATCACCTCAAGGTCGACCGGTATATCGGGGCTGTCACAGGAAAAGCTCTGCGCCGAGTTGCAAAGGCGAGGCTGTGATATCGGCAGAACAGCCTACGCAAAATATGAAGCGGGAGAATTAAATATTAAGGCAAGTGTAATCGTCGAGTTAAGGAAAATATATAAATGCACATACGATGATTTCTTTATGGGGCTTGATTGATAAATCTAAAAAAACCAAAGCGCACGGTACAATTCCGTGCGCTTTATTATTTTATATCGGTATTCAGAAAATTGTTTTTGTTATAAAGCTGTAATCGTTAAGCGAGTAAACCCAGGTGCCGAAGCCGTTTATAATATAAATGTTATCGCCTGCGAAAACCGCTCTTGACGAGTCCGCGTGGTAAAACGGCATCTTTTTACCGCTTTCATACTCGGTATCAAGCCGTATATCAAGCTTGTTTACAAACTCACCGTTGTCAAAGGAAAAAATCTTATAATACACCGCGGGTTTGTGGTAGTCGGCGCAGACAAACCCAATTAAGTTTTTATTCGCATCAAGCAGTACAGCCTTGTGTGAGTAGAGCGCAGGACTTGAGGTTATGCCCTCAAGCACCGTTTTTGATTTTTCGGTAACATTTTTATTGTCTGATATATCAAACATCGAAAGCTTTAAATCACCTACTCTGCCCGTGGTTTCATCGGCATCAGAGCCTATGCCCAAAAGCTGATTTTCCCCATAGGGATACATATATTCGGAAAATCCCGGCAGCTTAAGTTCACCGATTATTTTCGGGTTTCGAGGGTCGCTTATATCGGCTGAAAAGAGTGGGTCTGTTTGCTTAAAGGTTACAAAATAACAGGTGTCGCCCATAAAACGGGTGGAATAAACCCGCTCACCCTGTGCTATTTTATCAATTTTTCCTATCTGCTTTAAATCCTTATCAAGCACGGTAAGGGCGGAATATTGATTTCCTCTGTTTAGGTTGTAAAGAGTGCTCACAAAGAAAAAGTTACCCTTGTGCTCATCTATTGAAAATTGGTCTTCTATCGTGCCCTCAACTGAGCCGGTCGCCTTGTAGGTGATGTTGCCGTTTTCTATTTCAAATCGGCTTACGGTAACACCCTTTGATATTGCAGACCTGTCAATCGCGCTGTCGGTAACGGTATCACCCATATAAAAAGCATCGTCATACGAGGTCAGGATAATATTGTTTCCGCTGCAGTAAACAATATCGCTGCCGCCTAATACCGAGCAGTCGGAAATAAGAGCGCCTGCGGTGATATCAAAGCCACCCGTTACGGTGTAGCTTGAGGTATAAATATTTTTGTAGCACATTATATGCTTTTCATCGGCACACTCGGTTTTGCCGTTTGCGGTAAAGCTCGGTACAAAGGTTTCGGGCTTTTTACCGTCTATCTTTTCGAGGTTTACACGGTAGCTTGTAATTAGATAAAGCTTGCCGTCTATCATACGCGAGGAATGATAATTTCCGCTCTGCTTTAAATCGGCACTCATTGTCGGTGATGCGCTTTTGCTTATATCAAACACCGAAAGCTCGGTTTCGCCGATTGAATAATCGGTAGAAATGATAACGGCGAGATTTTTATAAAGATACATCTCAACCACCGCGGATTTTCCGTCGTTTTTAAGCTCGGTGTTGCTTACAAGTCTTGTGTTTTCGCCGTCCGCCGAAACTATTTTAAGACAGTTTTCGTTGAGGTAATAGATGTATTTACCGTCTGTTTTAATAATATCCGCCTCGTCAACACCGTCAACCTGAACATTGGTGTTCGAGTGGCTGCCGTCTGAGGTGGCGGCACCGCTGTTATAGTCGGTCGGCGCGGCACTTGCCTTATAACTTGTGCCGCCTTCCGCGGTATTCACCGCGATATCGTCAACCATTTCCATGTCCTGACCGTAGCTTAATAATTTCGGATTTGATTTAAGCTCACTTAAGCTTTCGTATATCTGCGAATAGGTAAGCTTTGAGGTGATGATTTCCTTCGCCTTGCCCTTTTTTTTAACATCAACAGAGGTTTTTGGCACAAAAATACTGCACAAAACCACCGCCGCCGCGGCAACTGCCGCAAAGCCTATGCGGTAGGGGAGTGCTTTATTTTTTTGCTTTGGCTTTTCCTCGGCTTTTTCGGTTATTTGTGTTAAAATACGCTGTTTTGTATTATCATCTAAGGAAATGCTGTCAAAAGCTTTTTTATAATTATCGTCAAACATTAAACTCAACCCCTTCAAGTTTGTTTTTTAAAAGCTTTCGCGCCCTCAAAAGGCGTGATTTAACGGTGGAGGGATTAACGGAAAGAATATCGGATATTTCGTTTACCGAGTAGCCGCAGTAGTAGTGCAGGTGAATAACCGTGCGGTACTTAAGTGGCAGTGATAAAACCGCGTTTAAGGTATCGTTTTCGGGCATTTCACAACCTATGTCTTCCTCAATAGGCGCGGTCTTTTTAAACCAAGCGCTTGTAAGCAGACTTTTACTGCAATTTACGGTAATTTTAATAAGTAAAGCCTTGATATGCTCAGGACTTTCGGGCTTTGTTTTGCTTTTCATATAGCGCACAAAGGTTTCCTGCAATATGTCCTCCGCGTCATACTTGTTTTTAACCCTCGCATAGGCGAGACGGTAGACCATATCGGAATACTCATTGAACACCGATTGCAAATAAACATCTTCCATTCTTATCCACCTCCGATAATAATACTTTTAAAACATCAAAAAGGTTGCATTTAATTTTAAAAAGCCTCTTTCGTTTAAAAAAGAGGCTTAAAAAATCTAAAGTTTAAACTTTAAAAAGCATATCTCCGTAGCTCGGGTAGGGCCAGAACTCTCTCGAGGTTATGCTTTCCGCCTTATCGGCATACCGTCTTATGTTTTGCATAATCGCGAGCACCTCATCATGATAAACCGTGGCGCCCTCCTTAAACGAAGGCTTGCTCTGCGCCTTTTCGACCGCCTTTTCAAGATTTGCCGAAAGTGTGTAGATAAGCTCGTTACAGTCGGACAGCTCACGCGCGATATCCGATTCCACGTTGCTTTCGCAAAACGGGGCTTTTTTCTGCGCACATTCGCAAAGGTAGGATGAGTAGCGGCATATCGCGGGCATAACATCGCGCTTTACCATTTCAAGTAAAGTGAGCGCCTCTATGTGCAGTATCTTGCAGTAGTTTTCATAGGCAATATCACTGCGGCAGTTGATTTCGGTCGCGTTTAAAACGCCCATACTCTCAAAAAGCTTTATATTTTCATCGGTTGTATAGTAGGGCAGCGCGTCCACCGTGCTTTTAAGGTTATAAAGACCTCTGCGCTCCGCCTCCGCTTCCCATTCGGACGAATACCCGTCACCGCCGAAGAGAATACGGTTGTGCTTTTTAACCGTTTCGGTAATAAGTAAATTAAGCTCGGTGTCAAAGCTTTCCGCACCTTCAAGACGGTCGGCAAACCGGCGGAATGTATCCGCGATTATCGTGTTAAGAACAATGTTCGCATCCGAAACGGAAGCGCCTGAGCCTAACATACGGAACTCAAACTTGTTGCCCGTAAAGGCGAGGGGAGATGTGCGGTTGCGGTCGGTATTGTCCTTTCTAAAGCAGGGTATCGTTTCGGTGCCCACCGACATTTTAACCCGCTTTGCATCATCGGGATGCTTGCCGTTTGCCATTGATTCGAGTATTACGGTGAGGTCGTCACCGAGAAACAGCGATATAATCGCGGGAGGTGCCTCATTGGCACCCAAGCGGTGATCGTTGCCTGCGGACGCCACCGATATACGCAGCAAATCCTGATGCTCGTCCACCGCCTTCATAACGGCGCATAAGCATAAAAGGAAAAGCGGATTTTCGGCGGGGTTTTTGCCCGGCTTTAAAAGGTTTATACCCGTATCGGTGGAAAGCGACCAGTTGTTGTGCTTGCCCGAGCCGTTAACGCCTTCAAAGGGTTTTTCGTGTAAAAGGCATACAAGCCCGTGGCGGTCGGCAACCTTTTTAAGTATCTCCATTGTAAGCTGGTTGTGATCGGCGGCAATATTGGTGGTGGTGAAAATAGGCGCAAGCTCGTGCTGTGCCGGAGCCGCCTCATTGTGCTCGGTTTTTGCAAGCACACCGAGTTTCCAAAGCTCCTCGTCAAGCTCCTTCATAAATGCCGCCACCCTCGGCTTGATAACGCCAAAATAGTGGTCGTTCATTTCCTGACCCTTTGGCGGCTTTGCACCGAGCAGTGTTCTGCCGCAGAACATAAGGTCGGGCCGTTTTGAAAAAAGCTCTTTATCTATGAGGAAGTACTCCTGTTCGGGACCTACCGTAACATCAACATGCTTAACATCGGTAAGACCGAAAAGCTTTACAATACGCAGGGCTTGTTTGTTTATGGCATCCATACTGCGAAGCAACGGTGTTTTTTTATCGAGCGCCTCGCCGCCGTAGGAACAGAATGCGGTGGGTATGCAAAGTGTATTTCCCTTTATAAAAGCATAAGAGCTCGGGTCCCACGCGGTGTAGCCGCGCGCCTCAAAAGTGGCACGAAGACCGCCCGAGGGAAAGGACGATGCATCGGGCTCGCCCTTTATAAGCTCCTTGCCCGAAAACTCCATAATTATATGTCCGTTGCCGGTGGGTACTATAAAGCTGTCGTGCTTTTCGGCTGTGATGCCCGTCATCGGTTGAAACCAATGGCAAAAATGCGTTGCACCCTTTTCGATAGCCCAGTCCTTCATAGCTTCGGCAACCGTGTTGGCGATACTTATATCGATGCCCTCGCCGAGTAAAACGGCTTTTTTGATGCTGCTATATGTATTTTTCGGCAGTCTTTCTTTCATTACCGAATCGTTAAATACCATACTTCCGAATATCTCGTCTACTCTGCTCAAAATTTTACCTCCGAGTTTTTTAAAAAAATAATAACAGTATTATAAACGCAAGACTGTCGAAAATCAAGCGCAAACCGATAATAACTCATAATTTTACGGATATGCCGAAATATGTTAAAAATATAAATATCGGCAACGGTCGACTTAATAAAATTAAGTGAAACATCGCATACTATCCTATTGTTTGCCAAGAGAACAAAATATAATTACCAATAGAGGACGCACTCACAACAACGATACCGCTTGATTTTAACAGCTTGTTAAGCTTTGTGTGGAAGGTTGAAGGGGTAAGCTTGTAATGATTTAAAACAGTGCCGTTTTCAAAAGTGCACTGCGCCACATTCACGCCCTTTTTGCTTTGCGCTACAATACCCACGGCAAGGCGCTCCATATCCTCGGTTATAATGAGACTTTCGTGCTCAAAGTAATTGAAGTCGCGGCTTTCGGTCTTATAGTAAAAATAATTGAAGTTAATGGAATAATCAAGTTTGGCTATATCGTAGTCGCTTAATTTTTTATTTAAGGCGTGGTCTGACTTTATCATATCGTAGGTAGCGTTGAAATAGCTGTGCAAAACCAACGATTGATCGTCCCAGGTAACATCAACATAATACCAGTTGTCATCAAGGCATACCATATTCCACATATGTCCCTGATCCTGTGACTCACCGTTTACGAGCACGCAGGGTATCTCAATACTGCGAAGCAACAAAGCAAAGGCACGCGCATATCCCTCGCATACCGCCTTTTTAAGCACAAGCGCGCCGTAGGAGGTATATTGCAGGTCTCCGCTTTCGGAGGAATAGGTTGTAACACCGCAAATATAATCGTGTATGTAAAGCTCGCTTTGGTAGGAGTCAAGCTTTTGCTTTTCAACCTCGGCTTTAACCTTGTTTACAACCGCGTTAAGCTCGGCGACACACTTTGCCCGTTCTGATTTTTTTACAAGGTAATCGCAGTTGTATTCGCCGTTTGAGTACTTAAACGCAATAAGCACTTTTTTACTGAATGCGGTTTCTCTTACACTGATGAAAAACTGAGTGGGCAGCCAAAAGATTTCGGGACAGTCATAAAGCACCGCGCGGTAGGCTACCGAGATATCATTTTGTGCGGTGTTATAATATTCACCGAGTTCAACAAAGCCTTCGGTCATTTGTTCCGCCATTGAAAGCACGGTTGCGTAAATTATCTTTTGCTTTGCGCTGAGTGCATCGTAAGCGAGCGGCGAGCTTTGTTTGGTGATAACCGTTTTGGGCTCAACCTCGGTTATCTCCTGCTCGGGTATATCCTCGTTAATAACGGTAGGCTCGGGTGTTTCCGCAACAGTCTCCTGCGCGGTTTGCGGTATGGGGCTTTGGGGAACACTCTCACTGCCTGCCGTACCTTTCGTTGAGGAATCATTTGATGGCGACTGCGATTTTTTGTTGTCTGTTTTTGGGTTATTATCAACCACAATGGGTGATAAGGACTCAATATCGCTTAAAAAAACGTCTGAAGATACGGAACCGCTCTGCTTTGTACTTTTACAGCCGCATATACCTACTATAACGGTACACGCCGCGACAAGCAACGCCAAAGCTCTTTTTATTGGCATAGTCATTCCTCCTGAGTTTGTGTTACCCTTAAACACATTTCTTTGATATATTTTGAAAATCCGAGACATTCGGGAACGGTAAGATCGGTATCGCAAAGGTCGATAATTTTTGAAAACTGCGAGACCTCAAGCCCGTCTTCGGCAATTTTGCAAAGCACCGCCGCGGTAACCTCTTTTCTGAAAGCGGAGGTGCGCTCGCTTGAGGCAAGCTCTATTATTTGCACACCCGTGTACCGCAGTGTTTCACCGTTTCTTGTAAGATTTACTCCGCCTACCGTGTCAATTATTCCGCATACGGCGTTAAAGTCGCAATAAAGCACCCTGTCTACCGAGTAGCCGCGGTAGTTTTTAATATCGGCGCCGTCCTCCTCAATATCGAGCGTAACGATTTTCATATTATCGAAATCAAGATAAACGATTTCGGCACTTAAGTCCGAAAACACAAACTTAAGTCCGCAGTTTTGCGGCACACTGCCGTACGGAATGTCCGACTGCTTTTTATCGGCAGCGCTTTTTTGCATTTTAATATTGGTTTCAAGATAGAAAACCGATACCGATAAAAACACCACACCGCACATTGCGGCGGCAAGAATACTTTTTAAGATTGTTTTTTTCATAATATCCGGCAACCTTTCACCGGATATTATGCCCTCAAAGAGCGCTGTTATCTAAAAACGAAGCAATATCTGCCATAACATCGTCTTTTTTAATATCATTGAGTATTTCGTGGCGGCAGCCCTCATAAATAACCGTTTTCACACTGTGACCGGTATTGTTGAGTCTGCGCTCCACCTCGCGCACCTTTTTGCCGTATTCACCCACGGGGTCATCTCCGCCCGCGATAAGCAGGATAGGGAAAGATTTATCAAGATTTTCATACCATTCTTTTTTGTTGCACAGAGTGGCAAGCATTGTGAGGTCCAAAAGCGCACTTACGGTAAAACTGTAGTTGCAGAGCTCATCGTTATCGTAAGCCGCAACCTCATCTTTATCGGTAGAAAGCCAGCGGCTTTTTGAGCTTCCCTCAAAGTGCTTGTTGTAGCCGCCGAACATAAGACCGTCGCAAAACTCGGATTTTGATTTTGCACCCGAAACAAGCTTAACAAGCCTTAAAAGTGCTATACCCACACCTGCAACGGGGTTGGTACCGGCGGTACCGCAAACTATGAGCTTTGAGATAACACCGTTAAGTCTTACTGCGGCAAGCCGTACCAAAAACGAGCCCATGCTGTGCCCCATAAGGATAAACGGCAGGTCGTTATACTGCGCTTTTACGGTTTTTGCAACATTTACCACATCGTCAACAAGCAGCCGGTATCCGTCTTTCGAAGCGATAAACCCGAGCTCGCTTTTATCGTTAACGGTTTTTCCGTGACCTAAATTATCATAGCCGAAAGCGATATATCCCTTATTTGCTATAAACTCAAAAAAAGGCTCGTATCTGCCGGTGTACTCGGTCATACCGTGTACCACCTGCAAAACACCCTTTATTTCGCCGTTTGGGATATACATAGTACCCTTTAGGGTGTGTGTGTTGTCTGCCGAGGGAAAGGAAATCTCTTTTACGGTGTAACTCATATTATCACCCTTTTTCAGAAAATGCTTTAACGCTTTTAACGGCACGTTCCCAGCCTTTAAGTAAAGTTTTTCTCGTATCCTTGCTCATATTCGGGGCAAACACGGTGTAGTTATCGTTTTTATTAAGCACATCATTTCTGTCCTTAAAAAATCCGCAGGTTATACCGGCTATAAAGCAGGCACCGAGCGCCGTTGCCTCGCTGTCCTCGGGTACTGAAACCTCGGTATCCGAAATATCCGACTGAAACTGCATAAGCAGTTTGTTGCGTGCGGCTCCGCCGTCCGCCCTGATGCTTTTAACCTTAATGCCCGCATCGGCTTCCATAGCGGTAATAAGGTCATTTGTCTGGTAGGCTATTGAGTCAAGCGCCGCTCTTACAATGTGGTTTTTGTTACTTCCTCTTGTAAGTCCGGCGATAACTCCGGTGGCATACATATTCCAATAGGGTGCGCCCAGTCCCGAAAAGGCGGGTACTATATAAACGCCGTTACTGTCCTTAACTTTCCGTGCAAGCTCCTCGCTTTCGCCTGCCGATTTGATAAGGTTAAGCTCATCTCTCAGCCACTGAATTACCGCGCCGCCTATAAACACACTGCCCTCAAGTACATAGGAGGCAGGCTCGCCTGAAAGGGTGGCGCCGAGTGTGGTAACAAGTCCGTTTTCGCTTTTAACGGCGGTATCGCCCGTGTTCATAAGCAGGAAACAGCCTGTGCCGTAGGTATTTTTTATATCGCCGCTTGAAAAGCATTTTTGACCGAAAAGCGCCGACTGTTGGTCGCCCGCGACACCGCAAATGGGGATTTTTTTATCCCTTATTTCGGCAAACCCGAAATTATATCCGCTCGGGTAAACTTCAGGCAGCATTGATTTCGGTATTGAAAGAAGCTCTAAAAGCTTTTCGTCCCAGCAAAGGCGGTGAATATCAAAAAGCATAGTGCGTGAGGCGTTTGTGTAGTCGGTTGCGTGGATTTTACCGTTTGATAATTTCCACATAAGATAGGTGTCCACCGTGCCGAAAAGCAGTTTGCCTTTTTCGGCTTTTTCTCTCGCACCGTCAACATTATCAAGTATCCATTTTATTTTGGTGCCGCTGAAATACGCGTCTATCGGCAGACCGGTGGTGTTTTTAATGTATTCCTCATAACCGTCAGCGATAAGCTTTTCGCATATATCAGCCGTTCTGCGGCATTGCCACACTATCGCGTTGTAAACAGGTTTTCCCGTTGCTTTTTCCCAAACAACGGTGGTTTCGCGCTGGTTTGTTATGCCTATCGCCGCTATTTCGTCAAGCGGAATGTTCGCATTGTCCACCGCGCCGTAAACAGAGCGCATTTGGGCATCAAATATATCCTCGGGGTTGTGTTCAACAAACGAGGGCTTCGGGAAAATCTGCTTAAACTCATACTGCGCCACGGAAACGGCTTTTCCGTTTTGGTCAAACAGTATCGCCCTTGCACTGGTGGTGCCCTCATCAAGCGTGAGTATGTATTTTTTCATAATCTTCACCTCAAACGGGTATTCTCGGTACACGCGGGGAAATCCCGCAAACCGTTTCATAGTTAATGGTGTTTGCTTTTCCTGATATATATTCAACCGGCAAATCTTTGCCGAAAAGAATTACCTCATCACCTATTGAAACATTATCAATGTTGCTCACATCCACCATCATCTGGTCCATACAAACCCTGCCCACTATATCGGCACGTTTTCCGCCGATTAAAACATAGCAGTTGTTGGAGAGAACACGCGGATAGCCGTCAGCATAGCCTGCGGCAACGGTTGCGATTTTCATATCTTTTTTTGTTTTGAAGGTGCGGCCGTAGCCTACCGTTTCGCCCTTTTTAACGGTTTTTACAAGGCTTACCGCTGACTTAAGTGTCATAACCGGAACAAAATCCTTTTTTAAGTCAAGAGATACAGAGGGGGTAAGACCGTATAAAACTATTCCCGGACGGGACATATCGAATGCCTTTTCGCTGTCAAGGAAAATCGCCGCAGAGTTGCGGCAGTGTATCACTTCGGGATTTAAGCCCGCCGCCTTGATTTTATTAACCGCCGCTTTAAAGTTTTCAAATTGTATGGCGGTAAATCCGTCCTCCTCGGCTTTACTGCGGTCGGAATATGCAAAGTGGGTGAAAACCCCCTCAAGCTTCAAATTATCAAGCTTTGCAGAGTAAACGGCATCGTCCGCCCCGATAACCTCGGTTGTGTGCGCGTTAAATCCGATACGGCACATACCCGTATCGAACTTGATGTGTATTTTAACCGTAACGCCATCAGCCTTTGCGTTTGCGGAAAGCTTTTCGGCAAACTCCTTTGAGTAAACGCACTGTGAGATATCGTTGTCGGCAAGTGCTTTTGCAAGACTTACGGGGGTGTAGCCCAAAATAAGTATCGGTTTTTTAATGCCGAGATTTCGAAGCTCAACCGCCTCATCAATATTTGAAACGGCAAATGCATCACTGCCGAGACTGTCGAGTATCGGCGCCACGATTTCAACCGAGTGGCCGTAGGCATTGGCCTTTACCACCGGCATTATTTTGGTGTTGCCTGCCGCCGCTTTGATGATTTCAAAGTTGTGTTTTATGGCGGCGGTGTCTATTTCCGCCCAGCATCTTTTTACAAACTCCAAAACAAAAACCTCTTTTACAAGCGAATGAATTTTGCTATTTTTTCGGGCAGAACAGTTTTTATCTGCCTTAAATTGATAATAAGATAAATGCCGCCGATAACTATTCCCGAAACGGCAATGTAAACCGCCTGCATAACGCGTGAAGCATCGGGATTTACAATAAAGCGGTTGAACAACAGTCCCAAAACTATTATTAACACAAAAGATATAACCGCGCGCGGCAGAGCCTTTAATGTATCGTCGAAGGTGACGTTCATAAACCTTTTAAGGTGTACAAGGCTCATAATATTTGAAACCAAAAAGCCTAAGAAGGTGGCGAGTATCGCGCCGTAGTAACCCGAAAGCCCGAGCTTTGCGAAAAGGTGCATAAGCGGAATATCGGCAACAAGGTTTATAAGCAGTCCCGATATAACACTCTTGTATATTATCTGCTTGCGGTTAAGACTTTGCATAAGTGAGTTGAGCACCATATAAAGACAGTCAAAAACCGTAACGAGGATACTGAACCTTATAACCGAGGGACCGATAACACTTTTGCCGTAGAACACGGTCCAGAAGCTGTCCGCCATAACGCTTATAAACAAGGCAAGCGGAGCGATTATCAGCAGTATCATTTTAAGGCATTTGTTAAAGTTGATGTTAACAAGCTCGGTTTTGCCCATTGTGTAGTCGGTAACGATATGGGGAATAAGGCTTACGATAAGTCCCGTTGAAACCGCCGTGATTATGGCATTGAACTTTGTGCCCCAGGTGGTAAAGACAGAGCTTACAAATTCGGTATCCTTGCCTGAGAAGCCGATTTTAGGCAGGGTGCGGAGTACCAAAATCATATCGGTGGTGGTATAAAGCGTGTTGGCAAGGTTTATTATGATAAACGGAACGGCACAAACCACTATGTCAACAAGTATCTGTTTATCCATAAAGGAGTTGTGCTTTACCTTTGTTTCAAGGCTTAAATCGGCGCGGTTGCGCCTTACGGTAAATGTGAGATACAAAAACGCGATAAGTGCGCCCACACCTGCCGCAAGCACCGAAACACCCACTGCGTATTTGATTTTGAGCTTAAGCGCGTAAACCGCCACCGAGCTTCCTATAAGAATAACACCTATTCTTACGAACTGCTCGATAACCTGACTTAATGACGGCTGGCTTATATATTTATGTCCCTGCAGGTATCCTCTTTTAACACTCAAAAGCGGAACTATAAGCAGGGTGAACGAGATGCACCTTATAACAAAAACAACGTCGCTTAAGGAGTTGCCGTCCTTTATCTCGCCTATGATAAGTCTTGCCATAGGCTTTGCGAAAATAAAGCAGATTAAAAATGAGAGGAGTGAGAAAAGAGAAATAAGCCCCGTTGCAATACGGTACATTCTCACCTTTTTTTCGGTATGGCCGAGCGCACTGTACTCACTTGCAAGCTTGCAGATTGCAAATGGGATACCCACGCTCGAAACGGTGAGGAAAATATTGTAGATGTTGTAGGCATAACCGTAGAGCGCACCGCCGCTGTCCCCTATAATCTGCTTAAAGGGGATAACATAGATTATTCCGAGTATCTTGCTTATCACGATACACGCGGTGGCGATAAAGGCGCCTTCTAAGAAGGACGATTTTTTAAGCTTACCCATTCACATTTTCTCCGAAATACACATTATACCAGATAAGGAAGGTATAGATATTATAGATTTTTCTGCCGTTATTGGCTTTACCTGAGTAATGGTCTTCAAGCAGACCGTTTATCACCTTTCGGTCAAAGAAAAGGTCAACAAAATCGCGGGAGAACATATCCTTTACCATGTTGTGGTATTTTTCCTCACGTATCCATTTTGAAAACGGAACGGGGAAACCGAGCTTGCGGCGATTTGACCAGTCGGCCGGCATTTTACCGTTTGCGATATCCCTGAAAATACATTTTGTGCGCATACCCTTAACAAGATATTTTGTGGGTATTCTGCGCGCCACCTCAAAAACCTCTTTATCAAGGAAAGGAACGCGAAGCTCAATCGAGTTTGCCATAGTCATCTTATCCGCCTTAAGCAGAATATCCTGCGGCAGCCAGAAATGCATATCTATATACATTTTTTTAAGAACATCGTCCTCGTTTTTAACCTTTTCATAGTAAGGTCTTAAAACATCTGAGGTGGTCATATTATCCTTAAGCTCGTCACAGAGTATGCGGTTGGCTTCCTTTTCGTCCATTATCTGTGCGTGGCCCAAGTATCTTTCGCAAAACGGCTTGCTGTATTTGATTATCGTGTTTTTGCCGGGGAAATGGGGCAGCTTTTCGGCAACTGCCGCCATACCTTTTCTTATAAACTGCGGCAGGCAAAGATACAGCTTCACTCCGGCGGTTTCGGGGTATTCATTGTAGCCGCCGAACATCTCGTCACTGCCCTCGCCCGAAAGCACAACCTTTACCTTTTGCCGTGCAAGCTCGGATAAGAAAAGCAGCGGTACGGCGGAAAGGTTTGCCTCAGGCTCATCGGTGTGGTACTGAACACGGGGAAGCGCCTCAAAAAACTCTTCCTTTGTGATATATTTGCGGTAGTTGTTTATTCCCATAAGGCTTGAAAAATCGTGCGCGAGTTCGGTTTCGTCAAAGCCCTCAACATCAAAGCCTACCGTAAAGGTTTTATCGGGCTTGGCAACACTCACAACATAGGATGAGTCAACACCGCCCGAAAGATAAGAGCCCACCTCAACATCGGCGGTTATCTGATGGTATTTAACCGAGTCCTCAAGGGCGTTTACTATGAGATTTTTGTATTCCTCATAGCTTTTTTGCTGTTTATCGTAGTTTATTTCAAAATAGGGCTTTACCGTCATATTCCCGTTTTCATACTCAAAGTAATGCCCCGGAGTAAGCTTGTAAACATTTTTAAAGAATGTTTCCTCAAATACCGAATACTGAAACACAAGAAACATTTTAAGTGCCTTGCGATTTACCTCTTTCACAAAATCGGGGTGGTCGAGCATACCCTTTATTTCGGAGGCAAACATAAAATCCTTTTCGGTTTTGTAGTAGTAAAACGGCTTGATGCCGAACATATCGCGCGCGCCCACCATTTTTTTGGTAACTGTATCGTAGATAACAAAGGCGAACATTCCGCGGAGCATAGGGAACAAATCGGTGCCGTATTCCTCAAAGCCGTGCAGTATCGCCTCGGTATCGGCATTGGTTTTAAATATATGTCCTTTTTTTTGAAGCTCGGCGCGAAGCTCTTTATGATTATATATCTCACCGTTAAAAACTATAACTTTGGTTTTATCCTCATTAAAAATCGGCTGATCTCCGCCTGCAAGGTCTACGATAGAAAGCCGTCTGAAGCCGAGCGCCACCGTGTCATCGGTAAAATAACCCTCGCTGTCGGGTCCGCGGTGGATAATTCTATTGGCCATTTTTTCGGCTATGCTTCTTTTTTCGTCACAGCTTCTGCTGTCGGTAAAGCCTATAAATCCGCACATAAGGTAAAAATCACTCTTTCCAATAACCGTTTTTGTATGCTTTTTTGTAGTTGTAATCCCGCTTTAAAAGATAAAGATTGTATTTAAACGAACTGTCGGCGCGGTATTTTATCGGGTTTACATATCCCTTTTTCATAAGGGAAAGCGCCTCTTTTTTAAATTGCGGGTTTTTTATATATTTTTTGATTATTGATTTGTTCACAAAAGAAAGCAAAACCTTTTTATCAAGCAGCTCGTATTCGTTTTCTTTTTTGTTTATAAGGTCATCAACAAGCACTTTCACAAGATTTTTACCCAGAGCCGATACATAATAACTGCTCCTGCCCTGACGTGCGTTTATTTCGAGCACCTTAAACTTATTATCCCGCTCGTCATACTTTAAGTCAAACTCGGCAAAGCCGCGGTAGTTTATATCCTCAAGAAATGTCCTGAGACGGTCGGTTATTTCCTTTGTGCCTCCGAATTCGTTATAGCCGTTGATAAGCACGGCGGCATTGCCCACCATTGAGCGCGAATGCTCTTGAAGACCTATCTGTGCAAAGGATAAAAACTCGGTCTTCCCGTGGGAGTTTACGTATGCCACCGCATCAAAAAGCCGTGAATCGTCACCGGGGATAAAATCCTGAATTATGAGGATATCGGTATACCCTGCGGCCTTTACGGTGTTTACGGTTTTTATAAGCTCCGTTTCGCTTTTTATCTTGTAGATTTTGTTTTTCCCCTCAAAGCTTAAGTGGTTATACATAATAACGTTGCTCGGTTTAAGTATAACGGGGTAGGAGGATACTTTCGGTATTTCGGTATCCTTTTGGCAGTCAAAGTAAAGGGTTTCGGGCAGATTGAGTATGCTGTTTTGGTAGGTTTTGTAAAAATCCTGCTTATACATAAGCGATTCGCATACCGATATCTGCGGGTAGTTGAACAAAAAGCCTGCCGCTTTAAGCTTTTCCGAATTGCTTGTGATAAAGCCCGCGTAGGTTTCGTTTGAGCTTATCAGCAAAACGGGTTTGCCCTGCACCGCCTTTTTATAATCAAAAAGCGCGTCAATAAATCCCTGCTCGGTCCATATATGCCCGTCATACCTGATATTCAGTATGCCCGATAACGCGGTGGGGTTAAGGGGTGCCTTGCCGAGCAGTGTGGCTTTTTTGCCGAAAGCCTCGTGGTAGCACCGCGCAAGATAATAGGCGTTTACATCGGTGCCGAGAATAAGAATTTCAAAATCCATAAGGGTTACTCCTTTTCATATATCCTCGTCACACGCGGACCTATGCCTGTAAGCAGCTTATAAGCATTTGTGCCGGCATCACGCGCCGCAGAGGCAATGCTTATATGCTCGCCGAAGATTTCAACGGCATCTCCCGTTTTGGTGGTATCGGGAACGATGCAGGTTATCATATCCATACAAATCTCGCCTATAACGGGGCAAAGGCTTCCGTTTATATAAACGCTTTTGATGTTTTTCGGTATACCGTCAAAATATCCTGCCGAAACCGTTGCGGCGGTAAGGTCGCTTTTTGCGATAAAGGTTGCGCCGTAGCCTGCAAACTCGCCCTTTTTTATTTTCTTTACCGCTATAACCTCGCTTTTGAACACAAGCGCGGTTTTAAGCTTTAAATCGTTTTTGAGCACCGCGGGCGATATTGAAAGTCTTTTAAGCTTTAGATTGCGTTTTATTTTTCTCAGTCCCGTAGGCTCGTTTATGCTCTGCGCAAAGCCGTACATACATATACCGAGCCGTACTCCGTTTACAAAGTCGGGCTTTTTGTGATGAACGAGTATCAGCGAGCGGCCAACGTGAACTATCGGGATATCGGAAAGGTTGATATCCTCCGTAAGATGTAAAAACCGAGCCATCTGGCGGTCATAATAAACATCGTTTATACCGCTTGTGGCAAGATGTGTGAAGATGCCCTCCACCGTAACGTTTTTTGCCGCTTTTAAAATCCGATAGGCTGAACCAAGCTCGGCTTTATCCTTAAATCCCAAGCGGTTCATACCCGTGTCGAGCTTCAGGTGTACCTTTACTGCGGCATTAAGGCTTGCAACCTTTTCGGCACCTTCAAGGTCGCACACGGCAAGTGTGATATTTGCATCGGCAAGCGCTTTTATGCCCTCATCGCTTACGGGCTCAAGACATAAAACGGGTATATCCGCGTTTATTTTGCGTACCGACAGCGCCTCCTCGGGTGTTGCAACGGCAAGATAGTTAACACCGCCGTTTATAAGCGAGTCGATTATCTCAAAGCCGTGACCGTAGGCATTGCCCTTTATAACGCCGAAAAAATATTTGTACTCGCCGTATTCGGATACGATATTCTTAACATTTTCGCAAAGGGTTTTTGTGTTTACCGCCGCGTATGTGTTTCTCAGCATAAAGCCGCCTCTTTTCCGATTACTTGTGTCAGCTTATACATTAAATCTGAATAAAACTATGTCGCCGTCCTGCATAACGTATTCCTTGCCCTCGCTTCTCACAAGACCTTTTTCCTTTGCGGTTACCATATTGCCGTCACACTTGCCGATAAAATCGTCAAACGCGATAACCTCGGCACGGATAAAGCCGCGTTCAAAGTCGGTATGTATCTTTCCGGCGGCGGCAGGTGCCTTGGTATCTTTTTTAATCGTCCAGGCGCGCACCTCGGGTTTGCCGGCGGTAAGGTAGGATATAAGTCCCAAAAGCGAATAGCATTTCTGTATCATACGGTCAAGTCCCGAGCGCTCAAGCTTAAGCTCCTCAAGAAACATAACCTTTTCTTCTTCCGGAAGACTTGATATTTCCGCCTCAAGAGCCGCGCATATCGGCAGTATTTCGGCATTTTCCTTTTCGGCTATCGCCTTTACCGCCTTGTAGTTTTCGTTCTGCTCGATACCGTTAATAAAATCGTCCTCACTCATATTGCAGGCATATATAACGGGTTTAAGTGAAAGCAGTGCGGTGGTGGCCAGTATTTCTTCCTCGGTTTTGCTGTTTGTTTCAATCGAGCGGGCGGGCAGTCCCGACTCAAGATGCGCGGTAAGGCGTTTTAAAAAGTCCACCTCAACCTGCGCCGATTTATCGCCCTTTACGGTTTTGAGCGCCTTATCAAGACGGCGCGCAACTATTTCGAGGTCAGAGAAAATAAGCTCAAGGTTAATGGTTTCAATATCCCTTACGGGGTCAACCGAGCCGTCAACGTGGATTATATCGTCACTCAAAAAACAGCGCACAACGTGAACTATCGCGTCAACCTCTCTTATGTTGCTTAAAAACTTGTTGCCGAGTCCCTCACCCTTTGAGGCACCCTTTACAAGTCCCGCTATATCAACAAACTCAATAACCGCGGGGGTAAACTTGTCCGGATTATATATTTTTGCGAGCTTTTCGAGCCTTTCGTCAGGCACACTCACCATACCCACATTGGGCTCTATGGTGCAAAAAGGGTAGTTTGCCGACTGTGCACCCGCATTTGTGATAGCACTGAAAAGTGTGGATTTTCCCACATTGGGAAGTCCTACCATACCGAGTTTCATAAGTTGATTCCTCCAAGCACTATTATCCATAGTAACTATTATATAACTAAATATTATATATATCAAGAAAAAGATGACAAATTGAGTGTTTTACCGCCGTAAAAAAAGGCTGTGGGAAGCTTGCGCTTTTCCACAGCCTTAAAACTGCTTATTAAACTATAACATTTCGCTTGCAGGCTTCCTTGCATTTGCCGCAGCCGATGCATTTATCGTAGTCGATAACCGCAAGATTGTCAACAATGCTTATTGCACCTGATTCACACGCTCTTGTGCACATACCGCAGGCGATACACGAAACGGTGCAGTCCTTAACCACTTTAGGTCCTTTAAGCTTGTTTGAACAGCCAACCTTAACGGTTGCCGATTTGGGAAGCACCTTTATGATACCCTTAGGGCAGGCGGCGGCGCAGTTGCCGCAGCCGATGCATAAATCCTCACAGATTACGGGTTTGCCGTTTATAAGCTCTATTGCCGAAAATGTGCACGCCTTAACGCAGTCACCGAATCCGACACACGCAAACTCGCAGGCATATTCACCTTTGTTTACAAGCGAAGCCGCCTGACAGGATAAAAGCCCCGAATAATCAAACGCTTTTTTTGTGGTGTCACAGGTCCTGCCGCAGCCTGCAAATGCAACCTTGGGTACCGATTCAACCGAAACACCGAGTATTTCGGAAAGTGCCTTGGCGGTTGCCTTTCCGCCGGGCGAACATTTATCGGGAGAGGCTTCGCCGTTTGCTATGGCGGCGGCATAGCCGTCACAGCCCGAGTAACCGCAGGAGCCGCAGTTTGCACCGGGGAGGCAGGCACGGATTTTTTCCTGTTTTTCGTCCACCTTCACAGCCATAAACTTTGAAACGAGAACGAGCGCAACACCGAGAAGTATACCCGCCGCAACCACTATTCCGACGGGGATAAGTATTTTTAAAACAGTTATCATACCGTCAGCCTCCTATACCGGCAAAGCCGAGGAATGAAAGTGAAACGAGTGCCGCCGCAACGAGTGTTATCGGCAGTCCCTTCATAAACTCGGGAATGTCAGCCGTTTCGAGTCTTTCACGCACTCCCGAGAACAGCACCATGGCAAGCAGGAAACCGAGTCCCGCCGCAAGCGCGTTAACAAGGGATAAAACGTATAACTGTGAGAAAGAGGTGTAAACCTTTGTGTCAAACTTTGTGGTGTTGAGCAATGCAATACCGAGCACCGCACAGTTTGTGGTGATAAGGGGAAGATAGATGCCGAGCGCGTTGTAAAGCGGCTTTATAAAGCGCTTTAAGAACATTTCGAGCATCTGTACTATTGCCGCTATGATAAGTATGAATATTACCGTTTCAAGATACTCAAAGCGGTCTTTTAAGAGAAAATAGTAGATAGGGTAGGTGGCGGCTGTCGCTATAACCATAACCGCCGTAACGGCAAGGCTCATCGAAACCGCCGTGTTCACCTTTTTGGAAACACCCAAAAACGGGCAGATGCCCAAGAATTTCGAAAGCACCATATTGCTTGTGAGAAGCCCCGCAAGGATTATGGATGCAAGCATAGTATAAAGGCTCATGCGTTTTCTCCTCCTTTGGCGGCTTTTTCACAAACATTTTTTGAGGGACAGTTTTCACAGCCCAAATGCTCAACCGTTTTTTTGCCGTTTTTCTTTGCGAGCGCGTTTGAAAGCGCAACCAGCATACCGAAGATGAAGAAACCTCCGGGCGGCAGTAAAAATATTATCATCGGGGTGGAGAGCACCGATGCGGTTGAAAGCACCGTGCCGGCACCGAGAAGCTCGCGTATGGCACCCATAAGGGTAAGCGTTGCGGTAAAGCCTATGCCCATACCGAGACCGTCAAGCATACTCGGTATAACGGGATTTTTCGATGCGAACATTTCCGCACGCGCAAGGATTATGCAGTTAACAACTATAAGCGGCAGGTAGATGCCGAGCGACTTGTCGATAGCGGGGGCAAATGCCTTTACTATCATCTGAACAACACTCACGAAGCCTGCGATAATTGTGATAAACGCAGGTATTCTTATCTTGTCGGGTATAACCTTCCGAAGCAGTGAAATCGCCGCGTTTGAGCAGATAAGCACCGCCGTTGCGGCAATGCCCATACCAATGCCGTTTTTAGCCGATGTTGTTACGGCAAGTGTGGGGCAGGTGCCGAGCACAAGTCTTAAAACGGGGTTTTCGGTGATGATACCGTTGGTGAAATACTTTAAATATTTTTTCAACCCTGCTCACCTGCCTTTACTATAAGTTCCGCAACCTCAAGCGCTTTGTTAACGGCCTTTGTGACCGCCTTTGAGCTGATGGTGGCGCCGGTTACCGCGTTTATTTCGTTTTTGGATTTATCCGCGCCGTTTTTCAGCACGTTTATATTCTTTTTAAGACCTTCGAACTGCGAATAAAAGCTTTTGTTTGCCGTGTTCTGACCGAGTCCCGGTGTTTCGTTGGTAACATCAAGTATATCTACCGATTTAACCGTAAGGTCGGGGAGCACCGCAACCATAACCGTAAGGTCACCGCCGTAGCCCTTTTCGCTTACGGTGAATAAGTAACCCGATGTGGTGTCGCTCTTAACCGCCGAGTAGTATTCGATTTCCTCGCCGTTCACCGAAACGGTGTCGGGCTCATAACGGTCAGCAGGCAAAAGCTTCTGACGCGACTGCTCCTCCGTTTTTGCCGTAAGCTCGGCGATTTTCGGTTCGGTTATGCTGTTTGTAACGGCAAGCGCCAGCGTGATAACAAGACAGATGCCGAAAAGCACCAAAACGGGATAAATCAGTTCCTTAAAGGTGGCTTTGTTTGAGTCAGTCATTTATTTCGCCGCCTTTCTGAAACCGAACGGATGCCTTGCCGTAAGGTTGTTTATGTGAGGTACCAGAATATTCATAAGTATTATAGAATACGAAACGCCCTCGGGCAGAGAACCGAAACGGCGGATAACAAAGGTTATAAGACCGCATCCGATACCGAAAATAAGCTTGCCCCATTTATCGGTCGGGCTTGTGGTATAGTCGGTAGCCATAAACACGGCACCGAGCATAAGACCGCCCGAAAAAATCTGTGTAAAGGCGTTTTGTCCCGTAATAAGACTTAAAACCGCCACAGTACCCACAAAGCTTACGGGTATTATCGGTGAAATAATCCTTCGTGCAAGCAGATAGAGAAAACCCACAAGTATTAAAAATGCGCTCGTTTCACCGATACAGCCCGAATGCATACCGAAGAAAAGATTTTTAATTGACGGTATGCTTTCCGCCGCCGCAAGGGGCGTTGCACTTGCAACCGCGTCAACACCCGGGGAAAACGGGGCAACAAAGGTTGTCATCGCCTTGGGGAAAGAAACAAGAAGCACTATTCTTGCCGCGATTGCGGGGTTTGCAAAGTTGTGACCGAGTCCGCCGAACATCTGCTTTACAACGATTATCGCCGTAAACGAGCCTATCGCCGCCATCCACAGCGGAATGGTCGATGGCAGGTTCATACCGAGCAGCAACCCCGTTACCACCGCCGAGCAATCGCCTATCGTAAGCGGTTTTTTAAGAAGCAGGTTCCATAAAAGCTCAGATGCAACCGCCGCCGCGATACTCACTATCAGCACAAGCGCCGCACGGAATCCGAAAAGCAGACAACCGAACACGGCCGCGGGCATGAGGGCTATCACAACGTCAAGCATAATATCACGGGTGGTGTCGTTATGCCTTATGTGCGGAGAAGAAGTTACTTTTAAAAGCTCTTTCATTTTTTATTCCTCCTTACCGCCTGTTTTGCAACACGCATAACCTGAGTGAGCGGTCTTGCCGCCGGACAAACATAGGAACAGCTTCCGCATTCCATACAGTAGTTAACATTAAGGGACATATATCTGTCCTCAAGACCCGAGAGCATAGCTGCTTCAACCTTTGCGGGATAAAGCTTCATAGGGCAGGCACAGGCACATCTTCCGCAGCGGATACAAGCGGTCTGCGGTTTATCCTTAACAGCCTTATAAACCGTAATCGCGTTTGTTCGCTTTTCTATCACCGCACCGGCGCTTACGGCGGCACTTCCCATCATAGGACCGCCGAATACGATTTTATCGGCGTTTTCATCAATTCCGCCCACAAAATCGAGAACATCCTTAACAGGTGTGCCCACGCAAACCGAGATGTTTTTCGGCTCGCTTACCGCGGTACCGTCCACCGTTATCCTTTTTCTCACGAGCGGCATACCGGTTGCTATGTAGCGGTAAAGGGTTCCCACACTCGTTATATTCATAACTATACAGCCCACGTCACTCGGAAGCTTCCCGAGCGGAAGGTCTCTGCCGGTAGCTGAATAGATAATGGTTTTTTCGGCGCCCTGCGGGTATTTATCGGGAAGCCGCATAACCTTAACCGTATCGTCGGCGTCACGGTGGTCGCAGGCGATAAGCATAAGCTTATCTATGGCTTTCGGTTTGTTTTGCTCAATGCATATAATAACGCGCGGAATGTTCAGGCATTTCTTAATGAGATATACGCCCTCGATTATCTCGTTATAGTTCTCAAGACTTTCACGGTAGTCCGCGGTAATATACGGCTCACATTCGGCACAGTTTACTATAAGGGTATCTATCTTACTGTCGGGCGAGGGGTGAAGCTTTATGTGTGACGGAAAACCGGCACCGCCTAAGCCTACAAGTCCGCAGTCCTTTGCCGCTTTGATAAGGTCATCGGCGTTGTTGACCTCAATCGGCTTTAAGGAAGCATCGGGGGTTTCCTTACCGTCCGACTCGATAACGATGCACTTTGCCGTTCTGCCGCCGAAATCCTTATCCGCAATTTCCTTTACCGTTCCGGAAACACTCGAATGGATAGGGGCGCTTACCGCCGCATCGCTTGTGGCGATAAGGGTGCCTACCGATACCTCGTCCCCAACACCCACACAGGGTACGCAGGGCGCTCCTATGTGCTGGGAAAGAGGAATGTAAACGGTGGCGGGGGCGGGCATAACAACCGTTTCAAAATCCGCCGTATTCTTTAAGTGGTCAAGCTTTGCACCGCCGCGGATGTGCCTTACGGGGTGCAGAATACTTTCGCTGTATTTCATTTTACAAACCCTCCGGTCTATATGGGTATAAAATATAAGTATATAATACTACATATTTATTCAATTTTCAAGTATTTACACAACTTTTCGGGGCATCATAATGTAAAAATTATGCAAGATTTTCTTGACAAAATGACAATAATTATTTATAATTTGAAAATGATTTTCAATTTCAGAAGGTGACAATATGCCTCAAACCGAATATAAAACAAAACAAAAGGCCGCGATTTTAAAGGCGGTAAAGGAAAACAGCACCGGTCATTTTACCGTTGACGGCGTTACGGAAATGCTCAAAAAAAATAACATAAGTATCGGCAGAACTACCGTTTACCGAGCGCTTGAAAAGCTTGCGGACGAGGGAAAGGTACGCAAATACACGAGCGCCGGAGAAAGTGCCTGCTATCAGTATATAACCGATGATTGCCACGAGCATTTTCACTTGAAATGTGAGAAATGCGGCAGGCTGATACATATTGAATGCGAGCATATAAACGAGCTTGCACAGCATATAGCAAAGGAACATAATTTTACCGTAAACAAGCTTAAAACCGTACTTTACGGTGTTTGTGAGGATTGCAAAAATAATGAAAAATAGATTATTAAGCGGTATCGTAGCGGTTATTCTTATTGCCGTATATATTTGCGGTTGCGGTAAAGGTGCCGAAAAGAGCGGGAAAACAAAGATAGTATGTTCAAACTTTCCCACCTATGATTTTGCCCGTGCGGTAGCCGGCGAAAGCGCCGAAATAAAGCTTTTGATATCGCCCGGTATGGAAATCCACAGCTACGACCCCACCCCCTCGGATATGGTCGCTCTTAACAGCTCGGATATCTTTATTATGATAGGCGGAGAGTCGGAGGAATGGGCAAGAAAGCTTACCGCGGACAGTAAAATCAATTCACTTGCCCTTATAGACTTTGTAAAAACGCTAAATGAGGACGGCGAGGAGGAAGCCGATGAGCACGTGTGGACAAGTCCCGAAAACGCGCTTGTTATGGTGGATAGGATATGCCACTGCCTTTGTAAAATAAACCCTCAAAGCGCTGATGAATATACCGAAAATGCCGACAGCTACAAAGCAAAAATCAGCGCGGCTGACCGTGAAATAAGTGCTGTAATATCTGAAAAAAGCGATAAATCCATACTTGTTGCTGATAGATTTCCGTTTAAATATTTTGCGGATTATTACAAGCTTTCGTATACCGCGGCGCTTTCGGGCTGTGCGCAGAGCACCGATGTGAGCGCAAAAAAGATGATAGAGCTGAGCCGCAGTGTGTCACAGCATAATTACAAGGCGGTATTCTGCACCGAGCTCAGCAACAAAACCGTTGCCATGGCACTTTCGGAGCAAACGGGTGTTGATATAATAGAGCTTCACTCGGCACATAATGTGACAAAAGAAGATTTCGATAACGGTATAACCTATGTTGATATAATGTATAAAAATGCCTCGGCACTTGAAAGGGGAATGAACTGAGTATGAACAAAATCGCGGTTTCTGACCTATGCGCCTATTACGAAAACCGAGTGATATTCAAGGATATGACCTTTAATGTAAGCGAGGGTGATTATCTTTGCATAACGGGGGAAAACGGCTCGGGCAAAACCACTCTGATGCGTCTGCTTTTGGGCTTTAATGTAAAGCATACGGGCAATATCGTTTTTGCGGACGGTGCAAAGCGGAAAATAGGCTGGCTATCGCAGGATACCGCCGTGAGGAACGACTTTCCCGCAAGTGTTAAAGAGGTGGTGCTTTCAGGCTTTACGGGCAGTAACAGGCTCGGTATAGGCTACGGGAAAAAGCAAAAACAAAAGGCACTTGAATGTATGAAAAAGCTTAATATAGAAGACCTTAAAGACCGTGCATTCAATGAGCTTTCGGGGGGACAGCGCCAAAGGGTGCGCCTTTGCAGATGCCTTGTTGCCGATTGCGATATGCTGTTTCTCGATGAGCCGGTAACGGGGCTTGACAGCACCTCCGCCTGTGAGATGTACGCAACCATAAAATCGCTTAACGCCGAGGGCATCACGGTGATTATGATAACCCACGATATATCCCGTGCAAGGTCGGATGCAAAGCATATTCTTAATATTTCGGATGACGGTTACGTCTTTTGCGACAGCAAGGGGGATGTAAAATGAGTATAGGTGAAATGTTATCCTATCCCTTTGCCGTAAGGTCGCTGGCGGTAGGACTTGCCGTAAGCTGCTGCGGTGCGCTGCTCGGTGTAAACCTCGTGCTGAAAAAGCTTTCCATGCTCGGAGACGGACTTTCACACGTTTCATTCGGTGCGGCGGCAATAGCGCTCGCCATGGGCGTGGCGCCTCTTAAAATCTCGATACCCGTGGTGATAATAGCGGCATTTGTGCTCGTTTTTTTGCAGAGCGGCGGAAAGCTTTCGGGCGATGCGGCTATTTCGGTTATATCAAGCAGTGCGCTTGCGATAGGAATTATAGTGGCAAACCTCACAACCGGTATGAATACCGATATAAACAGCTTTATGTTCGGCAGTATTTTGGCGGTAACAAAGGGTGATGCGCTGCTTTGCGTGATAGTAAGCGCCGCGGTGCTTATCGCGTATATTCTGTTTTATAACAAAATATTCTGCTGTGCTTTTGATGAGCAGTATGCTTTTGCCTCGGGTGTTAATGTTAAGTTTTACAACTTTCTTACCGCCGTGCTTACCGCCGTAACGGTGGTTGTCGGTATGCGGATTATGGGCGCGCTGCTTATATCAAGTGTTATAACCTTTCCCGCAATTTCGGCTATGCGGATATGCAAAAAATACCGCACCGCCGTGATTTTATCGGTGGTTGTGGCGGCTGTAACATTCCTTATCGGGCTTTCGTTTTCCTTTGTTTCGGATATTCCGGCATCCGCTGCCATAGTGGTTATAAATCTGCTTGTTTTTCTCGTATTTTCGGGCATTTCAAAGCTTAAAAAAATATAAACGGTCTAATAAACAATACGGGACACACAAAGGTTTGTGTGTCCCGTATTTTGCGCTTTTGTGAGTCGGTCTGTAAGCCGAGTTCTGTCTTGCACGGTCATCTATCTCGACACAAAGTCGCCTTTGTGCTCAAGCCGCTTTTTGCGGCACATCGGGCAGATGTATCGCCGCGGTCAGCGTTGCTCCGAATAGGGTTTACACACCCGTTTCGTCTCCGAACGGGCCGTGAGCTCTTACCTCACGTTTCCACCCTTACCGTATTGCTACGGCGGTTATTCTCTGTTGCACTTTCCCTAAGGTCACCCTCGGCAGCCGTTAGCTGCTATTCCGCCCTGCGGGGCTCGGACTTTCCTCACAATAAAAATTGCGCAACCGTGTGACCGACTCACAAGCGCATTATAACACAAAAAAACCGCTGTGTCAAAACTAAAGAAAAAAGAATAGAATAGAGCAGATATTAAGGGAAAAGGCGGTAAGTTTATGGAAAAAACATATAAAAAATATTTTCTCGCGGCAAACTCCTGCGAGGGCTTTTACAGTGCTTTTGAAAAAAATTATTCGGCACAGGACGGGTGGCATGCTCTGATAATAAAGGGAGGCCCCGGCACAGGCAAATCGTCCTTTATGAAATATATCGCCGCGTCCGCTGAAAAAAGAGGATTTTCGGCGGTGCTTTGTCCCTGCAGCTCCGACCCCGACTCGCTTGACGGTGTGATAATCCCCGAAAAAAAGCTGATAGCTCTTGACGGCACACCTCCTCACGTGATTGAGCCTTTAAACCACGGATACTGCGAGGAAATAATTAACCTCGGCGAATACTGGAACCGCGATATGCTTTTTGAAAATAAAGAGAGCATAATGGCGGCGGCAAGCGAAAATAAAATGCATCACAAAACCGCGTCAAGATATCTTGCGGCGGCAGGTGAGCTTTTTGTTGATAACCTCAACAAATCCGAAAACTGTCTGAGGTTTGCGAAAATCGAGAAATATGCGCTCACACTCGCCGATAAATACATACCCGAAAACGGCGGCGAGGGAAAGGAAAGTATCCGTTTTTTAAGCGGCATCACGCCTATAGGCGCGGTGTTTTACAAGAATACGGTATCGGATATCAAAAACCGCGTGATAATAGAGGACCGTCACCTTGCGGCTGCCGCCTCGATAATGGAGATAATCCGCAAAAAAGCACTTATAAAGGGCTATAAAATAATAACGGTGAGAAATCCGTTTTTGCCGCTTAAAATCATCGACCATATCATTATCCCCGAGCTTGATTTGTGCTTCCTTACCGAGAATAAGTTTTGCAGGTTTGACGGCACCCAGCGTCGTATCCACGGCAGAAGGTTTTACAATGCGGCGATGATAAGCCGCAACCGTTCGCGCGAGGTTTACAACAATCGCGTTGCAAACGAAATGCTTTCGGGCGCCGTAAAAGCGCTTAAAGAGGCAAAACGGACACACGATATCCTCGAGAGCTATTATATAAAGGCTATGGATTTCAAGGCTCAAAGTGCCTACGCAAAACGGCTTTGCGATAAATTATTTAATTAAAACAGTTGAATATATATAAATAATATGTTAATATAATATGAAATTCGCGGAAATTAAGGAAGGGAAACTCAAATGTCCGATAACAGAGCAATAGGAGTATTCGATTCGGGACTCGGCGGCCTTACGGTTATGAAAGAGCTTACCGCCCTGTTGCCCGCGGAAAGCATAGTGTATTTCGGTGATACCGGCAGGGTGCCTTACGGCACAAAGAGTGTCGATACCATTAAAAAATATGCGTTGCAGGACGAAAAGTTTTTGCTTTCAAAAAATGTTAAGCTTATAGTCGCGGCGTGCGGCACAGTTTCCTCGGTGGCGGGCAGGGATGGTGAAAAGCTTCCCGTACCCTTTATCGAGGTGGTGTCACATTCGGTAAAGGCGGCGGTGAGTGCCACAAAAAACAAAAAAATCGGTGTACTCGCAACGGCGGCAACCATCAAAAGCGGCGCCCATAAAAAGCAGATATTAAAGCTTTTGCCCGATGCCGAGGTGTACGAGGCGGCAGGCTCGCTGCTTGTTCCTCTCGTTGAGGAGGGCTGGACCGATGAAAACAATACCGTAACAACAGAGGCGCTTAAGCGGTATCTTGAGCCTTTAAAACAAAAGGGGATAGACACTCTGATACTCGGCTGTACCCATTTCCCCGTGCTTAAAAAGGCAATAAGCAATATTTTGGGGGAGAATGTTTCCCTTATCAATATGGGAAGTGCGGCGGCGAGAGCGGTAAAGGAACGGCTTGCCGTTTCAAATATGCTGTGCTCAGAGGATAACAAGCCGTTTTACGAGTTTTTTGTGAGCGACAAGCCAAACAATTTCGTAACGGCGGCAAGCATACTTTTAGGTAAAGAAACAGATGAGGAGAGCGTAACACTCACCACGGTGGACGGACTATGAAAAAGGTAATAATAAAAATTCGCGGCACGCAGGGGATAGACGGTGAAAAAGAGGTAATCGAGCTTGACACCGTAGGCACCATGCGCAAGCAGGACAACACCTATATTCTCGCCTACAAGGAGGGCGAGATGCTCGGTGAAAACAAGGTTACAACCAAGCTTTCGGTAACCGAAAACCACACCGCGGTAATGGAGCGGAACGGGGATATGTGTTCCCGTCTTGTTATAGAAAAAGGAAAAAGAAACAACTGCTTTTATGAGTCGCCGTACGGCAGTCTTGCGATAGGCATTTTCGGTGAGTATATAGAAAACAGGCTTACAGATAGCGGCGGCTCGCTCGAAATGAGCTATAACATAGATTCAAACCTTGTGCCGATAAGCAAGAATAAGGTTGAAATCACGGTAAACGAAGCAGATACATAAGAGAGGCGGAAAGCAAAAGATGTCACAGATAGTATCACTTGCAAAGGAAAGCATAGTAAATGTAATATATAAAGCCGCAAAAAAGGCTTTCGGTGAGGAAAATCTCCCCGCCTTTTCGGTTGAAACACCCGCAAACCGAGAGCACGGCGATTATGCCGTAAACGCGGCGCTTGTGTGGGCAAAGGCGCTTCATAAGGCCCCGAGGGATATCGCCGCGGCGGTGGTGGAGAAAGTCGGGGGCCAAGCGGTC
>JAZUGP010000038.1:0-4999 GCA_045641225.1 Acutalibacteraceae bacterium | reverse complement strand
GCAACACGGATAACAGGCTCCGGGAAGTTCATCGACTCAAGAATCACGGGGTGCTTTTCATCACAAAGGGTATCACCGGTTGTGGTGTTCTTAAGACCAACTGCCGCGGCAATATCACCGGCATAGCAGGTTTCAAGGTCTTCTCTGTGGTTTGCGTGCATCTGAAGAATTCTGCCCATACGTTCTCTGTTGCGTTTTACCGAGTTGTAAACACCGGCGCCTGCATCAACAGTACCGGAATAAACACGGAAATAGCAAATCTTACCAACGAACGGGTCGGTAGCAATCTTGAATGCCAAGGCGGAGAACGGCTCGGAATCGGAAGCATGTCTCTCGGTTTCCTCGTCGGTATCGGGGTTAACACCCTTGATTGCGGGAATGTCGGTAGGAGCCGGCATAAAATCAACGATAGCATCGAGTAAAGGCTGTACGCCCTTATTACGGTAAGAAGTACCGCAGCATACGGGAACCATCTCATTCGCGATGGTAGCCTTGCGGATGATCTTCTTTATCTGCTCAACTGAAGGCTCTTCACCCTCAAAATACTTCTCCATAAGCTCTTCGTCCATCTCAACAACAGACTCGATAAGAGCGGTACGGTACTTTGCGGCAAGCTCCTTCATATCATCGGGGATTTCTTCACGTCTTACATCTTTGCCGAGGTCATCGTAATAAATCTCAGCATCGTTGTTGATAAGGTCAACAATACCCTTAAATGTATCCTCGCAACCGATAGGAAGCTGGATCGGAACTGCATTGCAGTTAAATCTTTCTTTTATCATGTCAAGAACATGGTAAAAATCGGCGCCCATGATATCCATTTTGTTAACATATATCATTCTGGGAACCCTGTATTCGTCAGCCTGACGCCAAACGGTTTCAGACTGCGGCTCAACACCGCCCTTTGCGCACAAAACGGTTACAGAACCGTCAAGTACACGGAGTGAACGCTGAACCTCAACAGTGAAGTCAACGTGTCCCGGGGTGTCGATAATATTGATACGGTGGTCCTTCCAGAAGCAAGTGGTAGCAGCGGAGGTGATTGTTATACCTCTCTCCTGCTCCTGCTCCATCCAGTCCATTGTTGCCGCACCGTCATGAGTTTCACCAATCTTACGGTTAATACCCGTATAGAAAAGGATACGCTCTGTAGTGGTGGTTTTACCGGCGTCAATGTGGGCCATAATACCAATATTTCTTGTCATTTCAAGAGATACTTTTCTCGGCATTTAAACCTCCTGCCTAATAGGCTGTCATCAACGGCAGTGAAAAACTACCATCTATAATGTGCAAAAGCCTTGTTAGCTTCTGCAGTTCTGTGCATTTCTTCGCGTTTCTTAACCGAGTTGCCCACACCGTTTGTGGCATCAATAATCTCGGCAGCCAAACGCTCCTTCATTGTGCGCTCTGAACGCTGACGGCTGAACATTGTAAGCCAACGCAAAGCCAAAGTCTGTTTTCTTTCGGGACGAACCTCAAAAGGCACCTGATAGGTGGCACCGCCCTTGCGGACCGCCTTACATTCGAGCTGAGGCATAACATTTTCCATAGCAGCATCGAAAACTTCAACCGGGTCCTTCCCTGTTTTTTCACTTATGATGTCGAAAGCGCCGTAAACTATCTTCTGGGCTACACCCTTTTTACCGTCAAGCATAATGTTGTTGATAAGACGGGTAACCTTCTTTGAATTGTAGATAGGATCCGGCAAAACATCACGTTTCGCAATAAAGCCCCTTCTTGGCACTTTACTTCCCTCCTTCATAATAATGATGATCTCATAGGTACTCGAGTGACATAATTTCCCGTTGTACCAAGCATAGGCCCATACATTATATATAAAGCCACTGCTTGTTTAAACAGCAGAGATCTGTCTACTACAAAATTATTATTTTGCGCCTGATTTAGGACGCTTGGCACCGTATTTTGAACGGGCCTGCATTCTGTTTGCAACGCCTTGGGTATCAAGGGTTCCTCTTACAATGTGGTAACGAACGCCAGGGAGGTCCTTAACACGACCGCCACGAATCAAAACAACACTGTGTTCCTGAAGATTGTGGCCGATGCCGGGAATGTAAGCAGATACTTCAATTCCATTGGACAAACGTACTCTTGCAATCTTACGGAGTGCTGAGTTAGGCTTCTTGGGGGTTGATGTTTTAACGGCTGTGCAAACACCGCGTTTCTGCGGAGAATCATTATCGGTAAGACTGCGCTTCATGGAATTGTATCCCTTAAGCAAAGCAGGAGCCTTGGCCTTTTTCTCAACAGTTTCACGACCACTGCGAACTAACTGGTTAAAGGTTGGCACTATTATTTCTCTCCTTTCTTTAAAACTTATATGCGCATAATTCCGCATACTACTGTATATTATCACCTTGTTTTCTGTTTGTCAACATTTTTTTGATGTTTTTTCCAATGTGAAAATGCAGAATGCCGCAATGTATGATTTGCATACATTACGGCAAAAATCCTTAATCTGTTATCAAGCTATATACCTTATTATATACTCCGCCGCCACAACCGCCGCACAGGAGCCGAATGCAACCACCGTAAGGCTGCGGTTAAGCAGTGTAAGCAACAGCGCAAATGCAAAGCCGACAATCGCGCTGGCAATGTTGCCCGTGGCATAAAATACAGCGGGTACGGTCATCGCGCTCATAACCGCATAAGGCATATAGGATAAAAACGAAAGCAGGTATCTGTTTTTGATTTTTTTACGGATTAGCACAAACGGTACCATACGCACAAGATAGGTAACGAGTGCCATACATATAAGGTAAGGCAAAAATTCACGCATTATCCGCCGCCTCCTTCATCGGTGCCGCTATTGCCATAACAAGCGATGCCACAACGGCGCATATAATAATTCTAAACCCGTTAGGAACAGCAGAAAATAACGGCATATAATAAAACGCACAGCTTAAAGCAACGGCTATAAGCACACAGAACATACACGCCATGTCTTTTTTTGCGGGAGGCACCACTATTGCGATAAACATGCCGTATATTGCAAATGCGAGAGAATTAAGAAATATTTCGGGCAGAATGTTACCTGCAAGCGCACCTAAAGCGGTGCCTGCCGTCCACCCTATGTAAGGTGTGAGAATAAGTCCGTACATATACGCTCTGCTCAACCTGCCGTTTTGCGAATATGCCATGGCAAAAACCTCATCGGTATTTACAGCGGCAATGATAAAACGGTCAAAAAGACTTATATCGTCATCAAGCTTTTGCGAAAGTGAAACCGACATAAGCGAATATCTCATATTGATAACAAGCTGTGAAAGTGCAAGCTCGGCAAGTGTTCCGCCGGAAACAATAATAGGCACAGCCGCAAGCTGACCGGCTGATGTTACGTTTGTCATTGAAATAAGTACAGACTGTAAAACGGTAATTCCGCTTGATACGGCATAAATACCGAAAGCAAAGCCGACGGCAATATAACCGGCAAATATCGGCAAACCGTCCCTCGCACCTCTTAAAAATCTGTTTCTCACAATTTAAACCTCTGAGCTTTTTTTAAAATTATATAACATTGTTTACAAAAATTCAATCTTTATAAGCAGTTTTGTGCTATAATAGTCTAAAACGGTTCGTGAGGTGCTTTTTTTGGATAAGAAAAACGAAACTTTAGAACAGCAAAGAAAAGCGCGCAAGGAATTTCTTGAGCTTAAAAAAATGCAAAGCGGTGAGATAAGCACCGGCCCTAAGCCGAGCGAGGTTGAGGTGTTACCCAAAACCTTTACAGAGAAAATCGCTAACTTTTGGTATCACTATAAGTTTGCCGCTATCTTCATAGTTTTGTCAGCGGCTGTTTTAGCTGTTCTCATAACACAGTGTGCCACCCGCACCAAATATGATTTAACCGCGGTTATATACTCAAATGAGTTTGTTGACGAAAACTACAATACGGCAATCGGCAACTATCTTGCAAAATATATTAACGATATAAACGGTGACGGCAAGGTCAATATTCAGGTGGTAAACTGCACATACGAAGCATCAAAAACCGCAAGTCAGTACGAAATGACCGTATCTCAGAAGTTTCAAACCATGCTTGTAGCCGAAGACAGTGCTATGATATTTATTACCAATGACGGTATTAAAGAAAAACTTGCAAAAATAAACAGCGATATTTTCAATTTAGAGGAAATAAGGCTCGGCAACAGCTTTTATAATGCCGTGTCAAATGAAAAGCTTTATAAACTGCCAAATGACCTTTCGCTTAATATCAAAGCCGTGACCGATAAAAAGCTCAAGGACGAAAAAATCAAAAGATGCGTTGATGAAGCGCAAAAAATATATGACGGCGTGAAAAAAGATAACGGTTGATAACTTTTTTAATGGTTTCTGATTATTGACAATTTATATAAAAATGTGTATAATTTTTATTGCTTCTTAATTCACGCCTGTCGCGTGTATATAAAAATACCATTGCGTTGCTGCCGAATAACGCGCCGCGCCCCAAGCGTGCGCGTGTTCGGGAACCGCAAGAGGGCGACCAAAGCGATTTTTATAAAACTTAATAGATTATCGGGGTGTAGCGCAGTTGGTAGCGCGCCTGCTTTGGGCATTGCCGACTTGCGCCGCCTGTGGCGGATAAAGCATGGCGGGAATGGCGCCGCGGTCGAATGACGCGCCGCGCTCCAAGCGTGCGCGTGTTCGGAAACCGCAAGAGGGCGACCAAAGCGATTTTTATATAACTTAATAGATTATCGGGGTGTAGCGCAGTTGGTAGCGCGCCTGCTTTGGGAGCAGGATGCCGCAGGTTCGAATCCTGTCACTCCGACCATTACGAGTGTTCTTACAGCATTTGAAAGTTGCTGTAAGAACACTCGCTTTTTATGTAAAAAAGCGAGGTCTAACTGAACATTTATGGCAGAGGGTTTCTTTCGGGACTCTCTGCTTTTTCTTTTTCCGAAGGTTCGTCCTCTATACTGCCACGGTATTCGGCGCATAATTCACAACAACACCTTTCCGTGTATTGACGGCAACCTCG
>JAZUGP010000037.1:0-59660 GCA_045641225.1 Acutalibacteraceae bacterium | reverse complement strand
CGAAACTTGTCAAGATTAGTGGACAGATAGAAGAGTGAAAAATTGATTTGGGATAGAATAATTTATACCTGAATGCAGTCTTTGGGAATTGTAGTAGAGCTCTATGTATTCAACAATTTTTATTGATGCTTCTTCGAAGTGGAGATGCCGGATATCCGGCATCTCAACTTCGAGCGTTTTCCAAAAGCTCTCGATTGGTTGATTATCGCTCGGCGTTCCGGGACGGGACATACTCTTTCTGAAACCGTTTGCTTCTACAAGTGCTTTGGTTTTCTTAGCTGTGTACTGACAACCTCTGTCGCTGTGGTACACTGCATCTTTCGGTCTGTCGGGATTCCTGCCTATTGCCATTCTGAAAGCGTTTTGCACTATATCCTGTCGCTGATGCTTTCTTATATCCCATCCTACAAGCCGTCTTGTTGCCACATCAATAATTCCGCACAAATACAATTTACTACGGTAACAGTCAAGCACGGTTATATCTGAACACCACAGATAATTCGGCTTTGTTATACTGAATTTGTCCTTTATTAAATTTTCTTCTATATACTGTTCTTCGGTTGGCTTTATTACCTTTGGTTTTCCCGTTCTTCCGCTTTTGGCAACAAGACCGTTCATTTTGAGTATCTTTGCTATACGGTATTCGCTGACATCTATACCTTTGAGCAACAATGCCCTGCGTATCCGTATTCTTCCATAATTTCTTTTGTTTTCGTTAAAACAGTTAATTACTTCTTTTTCTATCTTATTTTCTTCATTATCTGTATGCTTATTTTTTCGGTAATACTCGCTTCTTGACACACCCAACAGTCTGCATACTTCACTCGTTTTATATCCGCTTAACCGTTCTTTTGCAAATTTTACTCGTCTGCCGGGTGTTTCGCAAAGTATGCCGCTGCTTTTTTTAATATCTCATTCTCCATTTTCAGTCGCTCATTTTCTTTGAGCAACTTTTTAAGTTCAGCATCTTCTTTATGTTGATGCCCTTTCCCGACAAATGCATCTTCTCCGTATGTTTGGTAGTCATCTATCCAACGGTAAAGCATTATATGGCTTATCCCCATTTTCTCTGCCACCACTTTGTGCTTTAATCCGTCTTTTAACACCAATTCACACGCCTTGATTTTGAATTCTTTGCTGAATGTTCTTTTCATTCTCGACACCCCTTTGAGTTTATTATATCTTTAACTCTTTCAAGTGTCCACTTTTACTATACAACTTTCGACTTTTCTCTCTTCTCTCTTATCTTTTCTCTGGAAAAAGTCGCAAGGGGACAAAGAGAAAAGAGAAGAACGAAAAGAGAAAAGTGAAGAGAACAAAAAGAAAAAGCCGCAAAAATGCGACTTTTTCTTTTTGGTGGAGCCGGGGAGAGTCGAACTCCCGTCCAAAAATCAATTCCTTTCGGCATCTCCGAGCGCAGTCACAGCTTTAAAATTCCCTCAAACTGCCATCGAGTGACGGATTGCAGTCCTCGGTAGCCCCTAATCCGTGATACTGCGCGGGGCGGCGGCAGTATTCACGTGCACCACTGTTTGACGCCCTCTATAAGCCGTGGTCCTCTTATATCGGACGGCAGCTAATTAAGCTGCGAGTTTAACAAACTTAGTGTCAGTTAATTTTAAATTGCGGATTTTATAGCGGTTCCGCACCGCTGCTCGCTTCCGAAAGTTCATGGTCCCTGTCGAAACCTTTACGGCCCCGGATATTAAGTAACAGATAATAGTGAATATTGAGTAAGTGAGAAGGTGTTGATGAGTGGGGAGATTATCGGTTTTGTTCTTTCAATGCGCGGTCGATTGCACGGTTGGCATCTTTTTTTGCTGCCACCGCACGCTTATCGTGCAGCTGCTTGCCTTTGCAAAGACCCACCTGTACCTTTACGAGTGAGCCTTTAAAGTAAACCGAAAGGGGCACAAGTGTAAGCCCCTGCTGTTTCACCTGACCCAAAAGGTGCATAATTTCCCTTTTGTGCATAAGCAGTCGGCGATTGCGCTTGGGGTCTTTATTGAAAATATTGCCGAACTCATAAGGACTTATATGCATCTGTTTGACGATAAGCTCGCCGCTGTCGATACTGCACCACGCTTCTTTAAGGTTAATGCCGCCGGCGCGCACCGATTTTACTTCGGTGCCGGAAAGCTCTATTCCCGCCTCAAAGCTTTCTATCACAAAATACTCGTGGTATGCTTTTTTGTTTGTTGCAACGGTCTTGATACTTTCCACCTCGGCACCTCCCTTAGTTTATGTATGATATCATAAAATCATTCATTCGTCAAGCAAAACAGCGGTGCGCCGAGCAAATGTTTTGCAGTGCCGCAATTACTTTAAATTCGATACATAAAACCGTTGAACTGAACGCAAAACTGTGATAAAATAACCTTAATAATATTTTCGGGAGTGTGCGCAGATGGAAAAGGAACAGCTCAAAAGGCTGATAGCTGTTGCGGGCGGCAGAGAGCCTGCCGATTCGGTTATCAAGAACTGCAGGGTGGTAAATGTTTTCACCGGTGAAATCGAAAACGGTGACATTGCTTTCTCGGGCGGTCTTATCGCCGGTGTGGGTGAGTATCACGGCAAAAGCGAAACAGATGCCGGCGGCTTATACGCAATTCCCGCGCTTATTGACAGTCACATTCACATTGAGTCATCCTATGTAAGTCCCGAAGAACTAGGCAGAATGATAGTGCCGCACGGCACCGGTACCATAATTGCCGACCCGCACGAAATTGCAAATGTTTGCGGTATTGAGGGTATCGACTATATGATAGCGGCATCGAAAAACACCGCGCTTGACATTAAGTTTATGCTGCCCTCCTGTGTGCCTGCCACACCCTTTGAGCACTCGGGCGCCGTTATAAACGCGGCTGATATGACCGAACCGCTTAAGCGTGACGAGATATTGGGACTCGGCGAATTTATGAACTATCCCGGCGTTATCAACTGCGATGACGAGGTTTTAAACAAACTTTTAGCGGCAAAGAATGCCGGAAAAACCGTTGACGGTCACAGTCCTGCCGTTTCGGGCAAAGACCTGAACGCATACGCCGCCGCAAGAATACAAAATGACCACGAATGCGCCACTGTTGAAGATATGAAAGAACGTCTCAGACTCGGTATGTATGTTATGTTAAGGCAGGGCTCTGCCTGTCACGACCTGCGCAACCTTGCAAAAGGCGTTACAAGGGAAAACGCACGGCGCTGTCTTCTGTGTTCCGATGACCGCCAGACAAAAACAATCATTGAAAGCGGTCATCTTGACAACCTGCTTTCTTTGTGCGTTGAGGAAAACATCGACCCGATAACAGCAATAAGGTTTGCCACGTTAAACGCGGCAGAATGCTTCAGGCTCTATGACCGCGGCGCGATAGCTCCGGGCTACAAAGCGGATGTGGTGCTTGTTAAAGACCTTAAAGACTTCGAGGTTAAGTCGGTTTGGCTTGACGGAAGGCACGTTGCCGAAAACGGCGAATATCTGCAAAAGACTGAGCGGTTCGGTATTGAAAATGTGCGCGGAACGGTCAGATTTAAGGATTTTTCAAAGCAAAAGCTTAATCTTACACTTAAAAGCAACAAGGTGCACACGATACAGATATGTCCCGGCGGTGTTGTTACCAAAAAATCGGTTGACAGCGTTTTGCTGAATGAAAAAGGCGAGTTTGTTTACAACCCCGAAAGCGATATCGTTAAGGTGGCGGTTGCCGAGCGACACAAGCTTACCGGAAATGTTGCGGTTGGTCTGCTCAAAGGCTACGGCATCAAGCACGGCGCGGTTGCGCTTTCTATTGCACACGATTCGCATAATGTGATAGTTACCGGTGTGAGCGATGACGAAATGGAGCTTGCCGTGAACGAGCTGCAAAAGCTCGGCGGCGGAATCGTTATGGTGAAAAACGGCGAGGTTATCGGCGCTCTGCCGATGCCTATTGCGGGACTTATGAGCGACCAAAGCGGCGAGTGGGTAGCAGAAAAGCTTTCAAATCTGCACAAAATCGCTCGTGAGGAATTAAAGGTAAATCCCGAGGTTGAGCCGATTATGACCTTATGCTTTATGTCGCTTGCGGTAATCCCTGAAATAAAGCTTACCGATATGGGACTTTTTGATGTGACAAAATTCTCATTTATCCCAAATGAGGCGGAATGATACTAAAAGCGAAATACAGAGTATCGCAAACAGCGGTACTCTGTATTTTTATCTTTTAAATATTAAAGGATTATGCACACAAGACCGTTACAGCCCTCGTTTATTACCCTTTCGATAGTTTCCCTCACCCTCATACGCGCATCGGCGGGCATACGGGCAAGCTTGGTGTGGAGTCCCTCATTTACAAGCTCGTGGAGTGACTTGCCGAAAATGTTTGAATCCCATATCTTTACGGGGTTTTCCTCAAACTCGCTGAGCAGATACATAACAAGATCCTCGGACTGTTTTTCGCTTCCCACTATGGGGCTTACCTCGGTGGTGATATCCGCTTTCATAAGATGTATGGAAGGTGCCGAAGCGCGAAGTCTTACACCGTATTTCCCGCCCTGCTTTACAATTTCGGGCTCCTCAAGACTTAATTCGTCTATGGTGGGCATAACGATGCCGTATCCCGTTGCCTCAACCTCATCAAAGGCATCCTTAACCCGCATATACTCCTTTTTCATAATCGCGAGTGAATTCATGCAAGCCATAAGCTCCTGCTCATCAGATATTTCAAAGCCGGTGGTTTCGGTCAATATCTTATAAAACAGTGATTTTTTTACATCAATATCTATGACTGCACTGCCGCAACCGAGATCCACTGATTGCACGTGTGCGCCGTTAACGTTTTCACTGCCGTCAAATGTGATTTCAAAGCTCTTTATATCACTTATCTTTCTTATTCCCTCCGCCGATTTCTTTATTGACTCCGTAAGCTCACAGCGAAGCTTGTGGTCGATAGGAAGGGTGTTTATCCACCTTGGGAAATTAATATTTATTTCCTTTACCGGAAACTCGTAAAGGATACGGGAGAGTATTCTCCTTATATCGTTTTCGGTAAGGTCAAGACAGTTTACGGGGATAACCGGAACACCGTATTTATCGGTAAGATCCGCCGCACCGCTCGTTGCCTCGGCGGAGGTTGGATACATACAGTTATAAAGCACAATAAACGGTTTATTTATGGCCTTAAGCTCACCTATTACACGTTCCTCCGCCTCCTCATACTCGGAACGCGGAATATCGCTTATACTGCCGTCGGTTGTAACAACAAGACCTATTGTGGAATGCTCGTTAATAACCTTTTGAGTGCCTATTTCAGCCGCCATGTTAAACGGTATCGACTCCTCGTACCACGGGGTCATAACCATTCTCGGCTGGTCGTTTTCTATATATCCGAGCGCGCTCGGCACGATATAGCCCACGCAGTCAATAAGCCGCACGTTAAGACGGATATTCGACTCTATGTTTATCATAGCGCCCTTTTCGGGTATGAACTTCGGCTCGGTGGTCATAATCGTTCTGCCGGAGGAGGACTGCGGAAGCTCATCATTTGCGCGTTCTCTTACATAATCCTCCGAAATGTTGGGCAGTACGAGTTTTTCCATAAACTGCTTTATAAAGGTTGATTTGCCGGTCCTTACCGGTCCTACAACACCTATGTAAATATCCCCACCCGTTCTTACCGCTATATCCTGATATAACTGCGTGTTAATCATATAAAATCCTCCGTGTTTTTCATTTACTGATAGATAATTATGAGGTATTGCTTTGTTTTATACCAAAAAGCATCAGTTTACGGGTATTAAAATCATTCTGTCGGCGGTGAGGATATCGTTTTTGATATCGTTTATCTTTTTGATTTCCTCAATGCTCGCGGTATATTTACGCGCGATATCCCATACCTCTTCACCCTCGTTTGCAAAGTAAATGGTCATCGCGCCGTTTATTTTACGGCTGATTTTATTTTCGGTATCAACGGTAAGCTCGCTTATTACGGGCAGGCAGGTCTTCTCGGATATGCAGGCGTTTATATTAAGCTCAGCCCTTATTTCAAGACAACTCGCCCCGCTTATCACATACGAAACATTAAGCACCGTTACCTCGGCAGAGGCGTAAAGACAGTCGGAGTCGCCCGCAAGCTTTTTTGAATATTCAAAATCAAAGGCTTTTTCACAAAATGACGTTTCGGCGCCGTCATCGGTGATTACCGATGCGATAAGGGCGCCTTTGATTTTCAGCTCGCCTGACGATATGCTTGACGAGGCCTCCCCTATTTCACACCAGATATCGCATACCTTTTTTATTTCATTCGCGGCAAGGTTTACGTTTTGCCTTATATTAAGCGTATCGCTTATTACCGAAACTATCTTATCAAGACTTAAATCACAGCTTACAATATCCGCTTTATATCGGCGTGAAAAAGCATCAAGCACCACATCGGTGTCCTTATTGCAGTATGCCTCACAGCAGATAAGTATTTTTGCGTTAAGATTAAAGCATTTTGCCGTACCGCTCTGGTCGGTTTGCGGCTTAAGCTCCAAAAACGCCACCTGCGCCGTGGCATCGCACTCACATTCCTCGGTAACACCGTCTATCTCGAGCATCTGACTTACCGGCAGATTACAGCGTACCGTTTGCAGACTGCCGTCTACCGCACAGTAAAGCAGTGTGACATTAAGCTCACCCCTTACCATAGCCTTATTGGCAAGCAGCTTGCACTCCCGCACACTCACCTGCGCATCGTACCTTAAAAGCGACTCTATATCAGGCTGACCCTGTCCTATTTCGATGCTTTCCTCGGTGATAAGATACTTTTCCGCATATCCCATGGGAGATGTGGCAGGCAGACTTCCGCGCCGCAGTTCTATATTTTCATCGTCCACATCGCAGATAACCTCGTGACATTTACGGCACTTTACAGTCACCTTTACCGAAACCGCACCGTGAATATCAACCTTGCGCGCATTCACGGCACGGCAGTTTACATAGTCGGTTTTGGCGCAAGCCGAAACTATACCCGAGGAAATATCAAGCCCCGTTTCAAAGGTCTTTCCAAAAGGATACTGATAAATATGCGATTTTAAGCAACCGCTTTTATCACAGTAGAGCACTGTGATATGAACACAGCCGTCAAGCGAAACGTTGTTACCGTTTGCACCCTTTGAGGATATTTCGGCAACCGCCCTGCACTTTAATATTTTTTCGATATCGGGGCAGTATTCGGGCAGAGAAAAATCAACGTCTACGGGTATTTCGGAGACATTTTCATACACATTTTCATATACATAAACCGGCGTTTTAAGACTTTTTTGCTCCATATTTTAACACACTCCACATTTTTTTAGTAATATATATTCGCGCAGTGTGTTTTATATGCAAAAACGGAAATGTAAAAAAATCCCGACCTGCCGAAATTCGCACAGGTCGGGGTATTATATTTGTTTAATCTTTCAAAACTCCTCGGAGGGATATTTTTGAGTTAAGTTCTCAATACATTCAAGTGTTTTGGTGTAATCGGCGCCGCAGACGAGTGTGTTATAGTAAACATAACCGTTTTTGGCTTCCCAGCCTATCGTAACCGTTGACTCTGCCACCCGTTCTTTAATGATATCCTTATCGGAAATGCTCAGAACATCCTCACGGTAAGCCTTGATAAGCTGCATAAAGTCGTCACCGCTTACCTTTGCGGTAAAGCTTTGATATGTGTCTTCAACAGCACCTATCGGCTCTCCCGACTCACCCGAATCGTATCCTACTATCTTTATATCGCTGTAGAATGACACCTCAACATCCTTGGGACGGTCGTTACGGTATCTTTCGATTACGGTATCAAACCTCTCCTCCGATTTAAGCACACCGGCAATCTCTTTTGCCGCTTTGTTAAAATCTATCGCAAACTCCCTGTTAAGCTCCTTGCCGTTTAAATCATACTCAAAACGGACATACCTGATATTCTCATCAGGCGTGTTGCTGTATGCCTTATTATCAACTATCGCCTTATGAAGCTTTAGCACTTTTTCGGGGTTTTTAAAATCAATATCCGAGTTGTCAAGGTGAATGCTTACACTTTCGATTTCCTTTTCGGCGGGTATCCGATTTGTGTAACCGAAACCGCCGAGTTTTACCGCGACAAACACCGAGCCGAGCAGTACCGCGCCTACAAGTCCGTTAATAATAAAACTTTTATAGGACTTAAATCCGCGCTCGCTTACCGCACCGTAGGCAACAGCGGTCAAAACAGCGCCGGCTGCGGCAAACACCCAAAATATTGCGTTAAGCTCACCGCCCGAGAACATCACGCCGAGCAGATAACCGCCGCAGAAAGCAAACGCTATACTGCAAACGATGTAAATAAACTTAAACGCGTAAGCCTCGCCGCCGCGCTCCGCCTTGCGTTTTTTGTATAAAAGCACCGAGACAATTCCAAACACGGCAACATAAACAAGGCATCTTATGATATAGATAAGGGTTGAAGTTGTAAATACCTTGCCAAGGTCTATATAATCCGCAAAACCGCTTCCGCAGTAAACAAAAGGAGATACCCACTCCATAATTTTTATACTGCTGCCCGAAGTATAACCTGCAAGTGCGTTTTCGAATATATCTTCTAATATAAGCGACACGATAAGCACGCCCACATTAAGACCGATAAAGGAAATAAACAGGTCAAACGGTGTGCCGGCACATACAACAAACAGCATTGAAACCGCCGAGCACACAAGCATTATCACAAGGGTTAACAGATACATAACCGCTATCTTTGCGGGTGAAAATCTCAAATTGAAGCAAAGCGCAAGAATAAACTGTGATAAATAACCGAGTGTTACTGGGATAAGCGAAAAAACATACCCTGCCGCGCAGCGTGATATTATCATACCCGAGCGGGTCACCGGCAAAGCGTGGAAAACATCACCCGAGCGCTTTGAATAAAGGAACATAAAGTTTATGAGGTTGAAAAGCACTACCGAGCCTGCGCCTATAAGTGTGAGAATTGCCGAAATTGCGATTACCGAGTCATTGTTTCTCATACCCTCCTCGGTAATAACGAAGTTATTTAAAAACTCGTTGGTATGGGATAAAAAGTATCCGGGACAAATAAGCAGTACCGCCGCGGAAATCAATATCACAAGTCCGAGATTTTTGCGGAGTGTAAACTTGAACATTCCGAGCGCCGTATCGAACTTAAGAGAGGATGTTCTTGACATCATATCCCGTCACCTCCAATTCATAGATAAACATTTCTTCAAGGGTTGGCTCAACACATTCGGCGAATACCGGAGAAAGCTTGTTTATAAAGCTCATTATCTCGTCTTCCTCGCCTCTTATTACCATCTGCAAAAGCGAGCCGCTTCTTTCGGATTTTATCACATTAAGCTGTTTGAATACCGACATTTCCGGCACCGACTTAAACGCCGCCTGCACCTTGAATATCCTGCCGCGAAGCTCCTCAACATTTCCGCTTATAAGCATTTTGCCCTGATGCAAAAGACCGATATTGTCACAAAGGTCCTCAAGCTCTCTTAAGTTATGCGAGGATATAACCGCGGTTGAGCCGTATTTCTCAATACCGTCCGAAATAAGATTTGCAAGTACCCTGCGCATCACAACATCAAGCCCGTCAAATGCCTCATCGAGCAATATATAATCGGGTCTTGCCGAAAGCGCAAGGATAAGCGCCGCCTGACGCTGCATGCCCTTTGAAAATCCCGAAAGCGACTTTTTTTGGTCGAGCGGAAAAACCGAAAGCAGGTAGTTATATGCCTCACGGTCAAAATCGGGATACATACTCTCATAAAACCGAGCCATTTCGGCAAGGTCCGACTGAGGCAGAAAATAAGGTGTATCACCCAAAAAAGATATCTTTGCTTTCTTTTCCACGTTATCGAAAACATCCTCGCCGTCTATACACACCCTGCCGCTATCGGGTACGTAAACTCCCGAAACAAGACGCAAAAATGTGGATTTGCCCGAGCCGTTTGAACCTACAAGCCCGTAAACCGAACCGTTATCTATTTTTAAATTCATATTGTCGAGTGCCTTAACGCCGCAGAATGTTTTTGTAAGGTTTTCGGCAGTAATCATAATGTTTCACTCTCCTTATCCGAAAATATCCGTTCTACTGTTTTAAGCATTTCGTTCTTTGAAAGACCGAGCTGCTTTGCCACCGATACAGCAACCGAAAAATCGGTGAGTGCCTTATTGTGAATGGCACTGTGGGCGTTGCCGTCATCCGACATAAAAGAGCCTTTTCCCTTTACGGAATAGATAACTCCGCTGCTTTCGAGAATGGCATACGCCTTTTGCACCGTGTTGGGATTTACCGAAAGCTTTGAGGCAAGCTCTCTCACGCTCGGCAGCTTTTCGTCACCCGACATAACACCGAGTGCTTTAAGCCTGATAAATCCGTTTATTATCTGGTCACATATCGGAACGCCGCTTTTTAAATCAAGCTGTAACATTTCGTCCCTCCTTAACTGTACTATGTCAGTTAGTACAGTTATATTTTAACCGACACTCCCCCGTTTGTCAAGAACTTTTTAAAAGTTTTTTAAAATTACGGTTATTGCTTTACATTTTTATTTGTGATATAATTGTACCCGTGTTCAGGGGAAACGGGTGAAAAACCCGTACGAGCCCGTCGCCGTAAGCATTTAAATAAACCGTGTATATCCTTGCCGTAAAGGAAGAAACGCCATTGGGTACACCCTGAGAAGGCCACGGTTTTGATGCGAGTCGGAATACCCGACACAATAGCGAATTCCCGAAAGGAACCGCGAGCGCCGGTTTATAATTCGTATATATTATTTAAGGAGAAATGACAATGAAAAACACAAAACTTTCACTGAAGGTTTTGCAGGCGTTTGTCGTTTTTGTGCTGATTACGGCTATGGCACTTACTGTAAGCGCTTGTCAAAACAAAAAAGAGGTATCCTCAAGGCCCGAGGGCAGTAAGGTGACATTTACCCTCACCGTGACCGATATTGACGGTAAAGAAACCGCCTTTAATATCGAAACCGCCGAATTGACGGTGGGCGCGGCGCTCACCGCCGAAGGACTAATAGAGGAAAAGGACGGGCTTGTAAGCTCGGTGAACGGCATTACGGCCGACTATGAAAAGGACGGCTGTTACTGGGCGTTTTATGTTGACGGCAAGTATGCGTTAAAGGGTGTTAACGAAACCGAAATCGAAAGCGGCCGTTCCTATGCGTTCAAAGTTGAAAAGGCATGAAGTTAAATCTTAAGGAAACGGTGTTTCTATCTTTGTTCAGCGCGCTTATGTTTTGCTCTAAGGTGATTTTGGACGCTCTGCCCAATGTTCACCTAATCGCGATGCTTATTATAGTATGTACCGTTTTGTTCAGAGCCAAGGCAATATACGCGGTTATAACCTTTGTTATGATAACGGGACTTGTAAACGGTTTTCCGCAGTGGTGGCCGCCGTATCTCTATCTCTGGCCGATACTTTGGGGTGTTACGATGCTTTTGCCGCGCAATATGCCCGAAAAGATTGCAATACCTGTTTATATGATAACCGCTTTTCTGCACGGACTGTTATACGGCGTTATGTATGCCCCCTATCAAGCCTTAATGTACGGGCTTGACTTTAACGGTATGATAGTTTGGATAGCAGCGGGGCTTCCCTTTGACCTTACTCACGGCATAAGCAATCTTTTAGCCGCAGCACTTGTATTGCCGCTCGTTAAGGTGCTTAAAAAGGCACTTGATTCATTAAACTTTTAATAGCATCAGCCCTCAAAAACGGAGGGCTGATGTGTTTTTTTATTAAAGATACATATTAAGCGGATGGGCAGGATAATCTACCGGACCAAGCTCATCAAGGGTTACCATACCCGTGGGTGCTCTCAAAACGGACGGTATGCGGTTTACCACCGTTGCGCAGGTGTGTGCAACGGTATCGGGCTTAACTACGTGGAATTCGGTATCGGGCTCACCCTTGATTTTAAAATCGCACATATCGCCGTCATCCTCACCGTAAACCTTACCGATACAGCGGGTTTCTATGGTTACGCCCTGAAAGGTTTCGGTGGTTACCACCGCCGCCATACCTATACAGTCGCCCTTTTTTACGGTTTTTGCGAGTGTTGATGAGTATACATCGGCATCGGCTATATACGGCACGCATTTTTGACTTTGCGACCTTATCGTAAGCCCAAGCTTTGCCGCAAGAGCCTCGTTTGAGTTCCACACATAAGACGGCTCCGATACCTCGGGGTGCGCGATTTCCTTTTCAAACTCATCGACGGTAAGCCCAACACCGTGCGCCTTTGCAAGTGCCAAGCCGTAGTCCTCAACGTTATAGGAAACAGACCCCTCGATTTTTCTTATGCGGTGGCATCCCGCGGCTATCAGTGCCACTGTGTTCACCCAGAATATATCCTCCATACCGCTGCCGGTAAAGGTGCATCCGTTTAGCTTTGCGATAACATCAAGCTTATTTGCAAGCACGGGATCTGTAGTGCGGCAATAGGTGGCCTCCTCGCAAGTAGTGATAACATTTATCCCCCTTGAAAGGCACTTTTCAAAATGCTCAAAACAGTCTTTTACGAGACTGAAAAGTGTAACAATCGCGATATCGGCATCGGTTTCGTCAAGCAGTGTATCGGCATCGTCACGGATAATAATACCCGTCTTAAAGCCGAGCTCTGCATAGTCGCCTATATCCATTCCAACTATATCCGGATTTGTGTCAACAGCGCCGACTATCTCTACACCGTTTTCAAACAGATATCTTAATATTATTTTGCCCATCTTACCGCAGCCGTATTGTATTGCCTTTATTTTTCGCATATATTTTCCTCCGATTTGTTTTGTTAATATAATTCCCGCGATTTTCAAAAGCATACGGTGAATGAAAATATTTATGCGAACAGGATAAACTCCGAGTCACTTTAAGTGAAACATCCCTTTTTGTCAGCAAGAAAGCTGTATAATTGCTTTAAAAATAAATAAAAACAGAGCCTAACCCGAATTGGGTCAGGCCCTGCCTGTGGTGCAAATGTTCATAATGGACTTCAGCATCGGGGTAAAATCTAAAGCAAAAATAATGGCTCACCCCGAATTGGGTCAGGCCCTGCCTGTGGTGCGGCAACAGAAGTTGAACATATACATTCGGTCTCACCGGCTCATCTGATAATTACGCATTTTCAAATCACATCAGGATAAATCAAATGAGAAAATGTTTGTATAAACATCGCTGTCTGCTCCACTGTGGACAACATTTTTAATGTAATTTTTAAGTATCGAAAGCGATATTTTGTTGTCGCTGTCAAGGGGATTGAATAAATCACCATTGTATTCCACGGAAACACTCATTTTGTTTTCGGCGTTACGGTACTCTGCGGTGAACAAAATATTCGGATTATAAATTTCGGGAACAAGTATCTGTCCGCATAGCTCCTCGAACACCAAATTAAGCATATAAATAATCTTCGGGTCGATATTATTCTTGTAGCCGTATTTAATGATTTGATTTGTGATATTGCCGAAATCAAAATCCCGTTCTTCTATTCTTGTTTCAAATACCTTTACACGATTTACAAATCTTTGAGTTTTTTCATTTTGCGGATTTTCAAATATCTGCTCTGGCGTTCCTTCCTCAACTATTACTCCCTTATCAAGATATATAATTTTCGTGGATATTTCTCTCGCAAAATGCATTTCATGCGTGACAATTATCATAGTTTTACCCATGGCTCCGAGCTTGCTTATGACCGAGCGTATTTCCTCTGTCATTGTGGGGTCAAGCGCGGAGGTGGGTTCATCAAGGAGAAGTATATCCGGATCCATAGCCAAAGCTCTCGCAATCGCAACCCGTTGGCGCTGTCCTCCCGAAAGCATATCCGGATATTGCAAAATTCTGCCCTCCATACCCACGATGCGAAGCAGTTCCATTGCCTTGTCGTAAGCTTCCTGCCGGTTTTTCCCGAGCAGCTGGATGGCGGGAAGCATCACATTTTCAATAACGGTATAGTGCTCAAACAGATTAAATGACTGAAATACCATACCGACCTTTCGCCTTAAAAGTGTGATGTCGCATTTCGGGTCTGTAATATCCGTTCCGTCAATAATGATTTGACCGGAGGTCGGCTTTTCAAGCAGATTGATACAGCGAAGCAGGGTTGATTTCCCCGTTCCGGACGGTCCGATTATTGATACTGTTTCTCCGTTGTTAACAGTAGTGCTGATATCCTTGAGCGGGACGGAATTGGGGAATTCTTTGCGTAAATTCTTTATTTCAATCATCGCTCAATCCCCCTCAGAATTTCTTCTTCTTTTCTTCGTCTGGGATTTATTCCGAATTCGATTTTTTTAACAACGGCGATAATCAGCACCGCAATTAAAATATAGAAAATTGCCGAAACAATCAGCGGGAAAAACGCTTCATATGTACGGCTTCTGATAATATCCGAAATTTTCGTGAGGTCCTGAACCGCCACATAACCGACAACCGCCGTTTCCTCAATAAGGTTTACCACACCGCTCTTATAACCCGAGACAATCCTCATAACCGCCTGCGGAAAAACAATCCGTGTGAATGTTTTTCCGGGGGTATAACCCAAAGCCAGAGCCGCCTCGGTTTGTCCCCTGCTTATAGATCCGACGCCTATCTTGAACAAGCCGAAAACCCTTACCGAGAACTTCATACTGAGTCCCAAAGACGCGACAAGCACGGCATTGATGTCAAGCTTGCCGAAGACAATATAATAAAGAATCATCAGTATAACAACCGCAGGAGTCTTTTCGATAAGCTCACAGTAACCGTTTATCACCTTGTTTACAACAGAATGGTTTTTATAATAAAGCAGATAAAAGAGAAAAGCCAACACAGTTCCGCAGACAATCGACATTGCCGAAACAACGGCGGTTGTGAGAATACCCTGAACAAACAGCTTCCAACGGTTTTCCTGAATAAATGTTTTATAAAAGCTGTCTTTTATTTCGGTGAAAAAATTATTTTTGACAACTTTTTTGTTGTTATTCTTGACAACCAGCACATTTCCGGCATCGTAATTCGGAACGGAAAATATAAACTTTTCCTTTCGTTCCTCGGTTATGGCAATCGTTCCGGCAGCGACATCGCAGTTCCCGTTTTCAAGCGCGTAAAGCATATCGTCAAAGGCGTATTCTTTAATATCAAGATTATAGCCGTATTCTTCACAGAACCTTGCCATAATATCGACCTCATAGCCGACAAACCTGCCGTTATTCATATAGACAAACGGCTTGTTGGTGGAATCAAATACAGCAAAAGACAGCACTTTACCATTCTTTTTCAGTCTGTCCAAATCGACTGTTTTTTTCGATTCATTATTGCCGAACCATATTTCATCGATTTCCCTGAGTGTCCCGTTTTCTTTAATCTTATATATGAAATTGTCCATCTGCTCACGAAGCTTCTCGTTCCCCGATTTTTGCTTTGAAAAAGCAAAGGCATACGAAAATGGCTCAAGCTTCATCTGAATAGACTGGTCCTTATAGTCATTTATAAGTAATCTCGCGACAGGCTCATCAACGATATACGCATCTATCTTATTATTTTCAAGTGCCAAAGCAATGTCAGAATTCGAATCGTAATAATTCAGGGTTGCTTCCGGAAAGAATTTTTTTGCCGTGGTGATATGAACACTGCCGTCTAAAAGACCTATACGGCTGTTCGCGAAATCCTCCGCGGATAAGCCTTCGCGCTTGTCACTTTTTCTTACAACCGAGACCGAATTTGCCTCAACATGAGATTCGGAAAAAAGCATACTCTTTTTTCTTTCGTCGGTTATCGAAATGCTGGCGGCACCGATATCCGATACGCCGGAGGTTACACTTGCCAAAACACTTGAAAAATCGGCATTTGAAAATTGCACACCGTATCCGTATTCTCTGCAAAAATCGACAAGCAGAGCGACCTCATAGCCCGCATATTTCCCGTCTTTAACATATATCATCGGAGGCATAGTTGCGGCAATCGCGATATTTAACGTGCCGTTTTCGGCGGTAAGGTTGTCATAATTTACCTGCTTGGCGCTTTCATCATCGCCGTCAATCCATATCTTTTTCAGTTCATCAAGCTTGCCGCTTTCTCTGAGCTTAATAATATATCCGCTCATTTTTTTGCAAAGCTCTTCGTTTTTCTTATTGAAAATATAACCGTAATGGTCAGCGTAAACCACCTTATCGATTTTTATGTTATCATAAGATTTGCAATGAGCAATGGCAGACAGTTCATCATCAATATAAGCGTCAATTTTTCCGCTTTCAAGTGCCAAAGGCATATCGGCGGCGGCATAGAAATATTCGGGGACAGCGCCCGGAACGGCATCTTCAACAAAAACATCCAAAATGCCGCCCAAAAGCACACCTACTTTATTTGTTTTTTCAAATTTTTTATCCGCGGCAAAAACAAAAGAGGGCAATATCAAAGTTAACAGTAAAACCGTCACAATAAATATTTTTATCGCTTTTTTCAAGTCCGGTTAACCTCCATTTTTGTCAGCATATAGCAAAAGCGGGTATTATATGTATATACATATTCAGTTTATCACTTTTTTAACTCAAAGGCAAGTTTTTTATACTACGAATAGAATCACAGTAATAAGAGTAAAAAATATGTTAAATCCTTGCCGTATGCCAAATACGACGGAACAAGCAAAAGTCAGTAAAGGAATAACAAGCAACATAAGAAACATTTCCAAACCGGTATCAGAAATCAGAAAAGGCAAAACATAAAATGTAATAACTAATGCAATTACATAAGGTATGAAAGCAGGTATTTTCTTACTCATAATAACACAATTCCGTGAACTTTTTAACCGGTTTTGCGCAAAAAAGCCCTCGACTTCCGACTGCTGCAAAAAAAGAATGAAGCGTTTGCTTCGCAAACATTAAGCGGCGGCTTTGCCGCCATGAAGACGGCGCTTTGTGCCTAATGAAGCGAAGTTGCCCGCTTTCTCCCATTCTCTCATTTCAATTTCTTCATTAGCGGCAGTTGCTCTGCAACTGCTTGCGTCTTCATTCCTTCATTAGCACGAAAGGGCGACTTCATTCAAAAAACGCACTTTGTCTTGGTAGACAAAAGTGCGTTTTTTGTTGTAAAAGAGCCACCAAACAGTACATTTTCAAGGTAAAAACCACTAAAAGGTACCGATTGTATTTATCGTAAATTTATCAGCAGTTTTTACAAAATATCTTGTTAAATACAAACTGATGTGCTATAATGACCTTGCGACACAATTTAATATTGCTATCAATACGAGTGTATTTTTATTTTGGTAAAAATGCATTCTCTGTTTTCGCATTCGTATGATAGCAGAAAAATTGTGTCGCAACAATTGGAGTTATGCATTTTTCGGTGTGTGTAACTTCGGTTGCACACACTTTTTTGTTTTAGGCTGTAGGGGGCTGTTGGACTATACCGAAATTAAATATTACGGAGGATTAGATATGAAAAAAAGTTTATGCTATCTTATGATTTTAATAATTATTTTGGGACTTTGCGGTTGTAATGACAGTTTAAATGATTCCAATTTTTCCGAAACAGAAATAGAATTTGGAAGCGAATCTTCTAATGAAGAGGATTGCGCTACTACAGAATCTGGCGACGAGGACTCTATAATAGATATTCCGATTGTATCTTATACGTCCCAAGAGCTCGTTTGCAAATGTGTTGGCGGATATAGGATCCGTTGTACTGTTACGTATAGCCCGTGGGTTTGTGCGAACGATCATATGGATGTGTTAAATAATTCTTGGGCAAAAATTTGCACTAATCATAATTTACCTTCGCCAGATTCTTTTGGATGGAATATAAATAAAAACAGTTCCGGCTTTTATAATGTTGGTGGTAAGAGTGGTCAAAGCATTACGGGAATAAATAAATTTTATTATATGATTGGCACCGTTAAATTTGAAAATATAACCGAAGGGGATTGGCATTTTACCAACGACCAAACCGGCACAACCAGTGTGGGAATTTCATTAAATATAAAACAAGATGGAATGAATGGTATGGGTTATCTTAGCCACGGCATATGGTATTGTGGTGAAAAAAAAGTGGCAAATGATCATTTCGTTTCAATTAATCCCCTTATGACTGCAGATACGCATGGACCCACTCCCTTTTTGCTTGCTTTTTTTGACGATTCCTGTCCGGATTATCCAGAGGGCAGATATAAGGATTTCCTTAAATCAGACTTATCAATTTGCAGTGACACAAATCACCCGTTAATTGTTAAAACAAGTATGTATGAACAATAAAAAATAGTTCTTTCAGCAAAGAGCTGGGCAATTCGATCAATATGAAGAAAAAGAATGTCGCATAAAAAATCAAAACAAAAAAGTCATTTTCGACAAATCGGTGAATGGTGTTGAACTCTCGGGAAATTTAATGATATATCGCTGATGCGATATGATATATTCTCGCTTTGCTCGAATTTGAAATAATATCCGTTCCTCATATGCCGAAGCCATACCACCCGTTCCGCAAGGAACGGATATCATTGTAAAAAACCACTTTTGTCCGGTAGACAAAAGTGGTTTTTTACATGGTGCGGGCGACAGGACTTGAACCTGCACATCGGTGACACCAGCTCCTAAGGCTGGCGCGTCTGCCAATTCCGCCACGCCCGCAAAAATATAATGTTTCACTTAAAAAACACCGTTTATATTTTACTTTATCCCCTCCTTGTTGTCAAGGTTAAACGCTTTTTTTGCTGTTTTTGACAATTTTTCATCGGTATTCGTAACAAAAAAATAAAAATCGGATATTATGTAATAGCGGCATCACGAGGGGGAATGTTTATGAGATGCAAGCGGGGTAACCGCGGCCTTATCGGGATAATGTTTGCATTGGGGCTGCTTGTGAGTAGCTTCTGCCCTCCCGATTTTCTTGTTGCGGTGCTGGCGGTATGGGTTATCATTATGGGTATCGCCTGCAGGCGGTAAATATTTTTACGGAGGTTTTGCTCTATGAAAGTTGTACTTATTAAAAATCCGAAGTTCTTAAGTCCTTTACTCAGAGTGATTTTCGGTATTAAAAAGCACTAAGCGGAATTGAAAAACAAACATATACTTAACGGGACCGCCTTTTGACGGTCCCGCAGTTTTTATTGTGTCAAGTCACATATATTAAATAATTTCTTTGCTCAGCAGCAACAGGTTTTCATTTTCGGGAACATCGCCGTAATTACGGTTTTCCCTTACCCAATTCCATTCAAAGGCAAACCAATCGGTTTTTTCCTCGAAATCTTCGCCGCTGAGTTCTTTTATGCGCTCGTTTATCCAATGCTCCCAACGGGGCTTGTAATAATCGGAAATAAGCCCCGACCACTGACGGTTTGAATAGTCTTTAAGTCCGCCCGTTTCACACTGATTATACGAGCCCCAGGTTGTGATAAGCGACTTTGCGTTGACCTCATAAAGCATCTTTGAAAAATCATCGGTGTTTTCAGCCAAACACTTTGCCCTGTTTACCCAACTGCCGAGCAGATAGTATTCGTTGCTGCCTGTAATTTTTTCCATAAGGTCGGCGATGTTTAAAAACTCTTTTGATTTGTTTTTGAATGCTTTTAAATCTTTATTCACAAAAGCATCAGCCATTTGCTTATGAACATCCTGCGCGGTATTGGATAATATCTGCTGTAAAACCGTTACGAGGTCGTATTTGTATCCTTTGCTGTTTTTGAGCAGCTCGTAATCATTAAGCAAAAGTCTTGCGGCTTGCTTTAAATCTTCCTTATCATAAGAAATACAAATATTTCCCCAAGACGATGCGGGTTTTAACTCCAACGAAGGTCTTGCGTTAACAATTGATTCGGCTGCGCCCTGACCTTTATTGTTATGCTCCGCTTTATATACGGTATCAAGCAGTATTTTCCACGCCTTTTGTGCCGATTCGCTTTTTTTGCCGTAGCGCCTTTCGGCATACTCGCAAATCCAACCGTTTAAATCGATTACCTCCGCTTTTTTGCCGGCATTATCCTGCCAAACCGTTTCAAAAAGGAAATCATACAACACGGGGTTATTAAAGCTTGCTTCGGGGGTTATACCGATACCCGCTATGTGCTTGCAGGTATTAAAGACTTTCGGTATGTTGTTTGCAAGATTATCAATATGACCGTGCATACCGAGTCTTCCACCGAAATTATTAAGCATACAGAACACCCACGGTGTTGAGTTGAACTCTTTTTCGTAACCGTGGTTCGGATTATCGGGGCCGCCATTAATATAGTTCGGCAGTTTTTCGGCATACAAATCAAGCACGAGTGCGTGTTGCCTGCCATTTGGAATAAGCGCGAGTCCCTTTAAAAACTCCGAGGTGGGATTGCGCTGCCAAGACTGAATAATCCATACGCAGTCTTCATCGTTTTTGAGCATTGCTTTAAGCACATTGCCTGACACATCGGCGGGCAGCATATCGCCCGTGTTGCCGCCCTCGTGAAACGGGTCGGTCGCATAGTAATGGCTGTAATCCCCGTAAACTTCCCTTTGCGCCTTATAAAACATTTCGGCAAAGAGGGAAAAATCATCCGATGTTGTTCTTAACATATCGGGTCTTAAAAAAGAGCCCCATTTACCCTGCTTTATTATCTGCACATCTTTATGATGCTCGCATATATCGTTAGGCACCATTCCGCTGTAACCCTGAAGCACGGGATACATACCGAGTTTTCGCATTGCAAGGTGGTTTTTGCGAGCAAGTGATGTCCGTCTTTCAAACCAGCTGTCGTGAACGGGACCGCCGAAGCCCGAAATGTTTGCCATATACGCCCAAGCATAATAAGCAGGTCCCGCGATATACTTAAGTATTTCACCGTGGGTATATCCGAGTTTTGTAAGAAAACGCCGCCAAACCTCTTCTTGTGCCGTTATATCAAGCACAACATTAACACCGTTAAGCGCCAGCCAGTCGATTTCATCGCGCCATTCTTTTTCGTCCCAAAAAGCCATTGAATAGGACAAAGTGCAATAGTTATATGCATATCTTACCTTGGCTTTTGTTTCTTTGAAAACAGGTTTATTTATAACTATCGGTTGTTCGGGCATAACGGCATTGTCGCCTACCTGCGAGAGATTGACCTTGCAGTAATATTTTAAATAGTGATTAAGTCCCGTTGCCAAAGACACACCGTTATTACCCTGTATTTTTACTTTTCCGCTCTCGAAAGAAAGCTTGAAATAATCATACTTTTTGCCGCTCGGATTATCTTTAATTTCAAAGATAAACCAATTCTTATAAGCATTTCCCAATCTTCTTTCGATAATTCCGTAAAGCTCATTATATGTATCGTTTTCGGTTATTTCCGCATTATATTCAGTATCTTCAAAATCTTTGATTTTGATTTCGGGTCGGCTTAATACCGCTGTTCCCGATTTTTCGCCTTTAAATTCAATACGGTCAAACAACGCATCGGTTGAAGCGGAATTATACTCTATATACACTCTTATTATTCTTGCTTCCTTGCGGTTTGCAGAATATATATCGCCCATTTTGAAATCGCATATATCGGTGTTACGCTTTACAGCTAGCAGGTCAAAATCCCTACCGTTAAGACTTGTATAAACCGAATAATGACTGTAACCCTGTTTTGCGGTGAACACCGAAACACTGTCAAGATAATAATTTTCTTTTAAATCGGTATCAAAAATCGCGGGATAATAATTATCCTGTGTTTCGCTTAAGCTTTCAAATACTGATATATCCTCAAATACAATATCGGGATTTGAAGGGAAAACAAAAATATGGGAAACGGATACAGGAGTATCAACCTTTATTTCGATACTCTTGCTATCCGCAATTTCCACCTTGCCAAATGTAATAAGGTCGGTCAAAACCGCGTTGTTGGCATATTTTACCTCTACCGTTTCGCCTTTGAAGCTTTCAAAGCCGTCACTTAACACAAGCGTGACACCCACCGCGTCACGGTTTGTATCAAACTGTATTACGGTTTCGGTTTTGTTTTTTGTTTTTGTAAAAGTTCTTATCTTATTTATCAAAATATCTTTTCTCCGATCATTGTAATCAAGATTGCATTTGCTTATACCGGTAAAACTCGCCTTTTTTGGCAACAAGCTCATCGTAGGTGCCGTACTCAACACATTTACCGTTTTTAAGCACTACGATTTTATCGGCGTTTTTAATGGTGGAAAGGCGGTGGGCAACGATAAATGTTGTGCTGTCGCGCGTGAGGTTATCTATCGCCTTTTGTATCTCCTTTTCGGTCACGCTGTCAAGCGCGCTGGTCGCCTCGTCAAAGATAATCACGCTCGGTTTTCTTATAATCGCGCGTGCTATCGAAATACGCTGACGCTGTCCGCCCGAAAGCTTGTCCCCGTGTTCGCCGACATTGGTTTCAAGACCGTCCGGCAGCTTGGTGATAACATCTTCAAGACGCGCCATTTTTATTACATTCGCAAGCTCTTCCTCAGTGATGTTCGGCTTGCCGTAGGTAATATTCTCTCTGACGGTGCCGGAAAACAGTATTGAGTTCTGAGGTACCACCGAAATGTGCTTACGGTAGGAGTGAAGGTCGATATTGTTGATGTTTTTGCCGTCTATCAAAACGGCACCGCGCGAAACCGAATAAAAGCCTATAACAAGATTTATTATTGTGGATTTACCCGAGCCGGACTCACCCACAAGCGCTACCGTTTCGCCCTTATTTACCTTAAGTGAAAAGTCGTTTAACACCTTTGTGCGGTCGTCATAATCAAAAAATACATTTTTGAACTCATATTCGCCGCGAAGCTCGGATATCTTTTGCTTTGAGGTGTTTTCCTCAACATCGTAGGCCGAAAGTATCTCACCTATCGAGATTATCGACTCTCTGCCGCGGGTTATGGTGGGGAGCAATCCGATTATGCTCGAAACATAGCCCATAAGCATTGTGAAATAGGACTGATACAGCACTACATCGCCAACCGATATTTTGCCTTTTAAGGCAAGAAAACCGGTAAACACAAGGCAAATCACCTGAAACAGCGATAGAATAACCCACGATACCGCGCCGAAAAGGCTCTGCACCCTATCAAGCTTATAGCCGCGCCTTGCAACCTCGGTAAGGTTGCCCGTGAGCTTACTTACCTCTTTATTTTCGAGAGCGTGAGCGCGTGTTACGGGGATTAGCTCCTCCATGTCGTAGACCGCGGCGCTTGTTTTTTCTATCTCCTTACGGAAATCCCTGCTGCGCTTTCGCATTGATTTGCTGAATGCATTGCGGATAATAACCGCTGTGGGTGCGCAACACAAAAACATCACAAACACCGGTAAACTTTTTGTGATTACCACCACGAGTGAAACGGTCATATTTACCGCAACACTTAAACTGGTTTCAAATATCTGCGAAAAAAAGCCTTCTATCGACTCGACATCACGCATAACCTTTGACTGAATTTTGCCCGATGCCATTTCCTTATGGAACGTGATTGAAAGCTGCTGAAGCTTTCGTATCATCGCGCCGCGAAGACCCGCCTCCACACTCCTTGAAGAAACACTTTTAAAGCGGACATAAAGCATATGGGTGGGTATATTCTGCAAAAGCAAGAGGGCGGCAAGTGCAAAATTAAACATCATTTTTGCCACGGCGTTTTGCGGATGTGTTGTTGCAATATCCACTATATTGGCTGTAATAATCGGCAAAACCCATGTGGGGCTTGATTTGACAATATAAAGAATTGCGGCAAAAATCAGTTTTAAATAATGCCCTTTATAAAATCTTAAAAGCAGTTTTATAGGCTTTTGCTCATCACGGCTTTTTGAAAAAAGCTCAATAAGTCTTGATTCGTCATTAAGGATTTTTTCCTGCTCAAACTCATCGTTTTTATCTTTTACCTGTAACAGCATATTTAACACCTTGTCTTAAAAGACCTCGCCCGCTATGATAACCTTTTCGATATTAAGCTTTTCGCCTATTATAAGCAGGTCGGCATCATAGCCTGCCGCTATCCTGCCCTTTTTGATACCGAGCATATCGGCAGGAGTTTTTGTTGCCATTTTAACGGCATCGTCAAACGGTATACCGAACCGGACGGCTTTTTTAACACAGTCCCACAGTGTGGCGGTGCTGCCGGCTATTGTGCCATCGGGAAGCTTTGCCGTGTTATTTTTAAGTATAACCTTAAGTCCGCCCGATACATATTCGCCGTCAGGAAGTCCGCCGCAGCTTAAAGAGTCGCTGATAAGCACCACTCTGTCCGACGAAAATGTGCGGTAGGTGGATAAAACCACCGGCTTTGAGATATGCATACCGTCACAGATAAGCTGGGCATAAATATTCTTTTCTATTGCGGCGCCTATCGGTCCGCTGTTGCGGTGGTGCAGCGGCGGCATTGCATTATAAGTATGTGTTAAGCAGTTCGCACCGCATTCAATGGCATCAACAGCGGTTTCGTAATCACAGTCGGTGTGACCTATCGACACAACGGCAGATTTTGATACTTCTCTTATAAACTCTTGAGAGCCGTCAAGCTCGGGTGCTATTGTTATCATTTTTACATTGTTAAACTGCTTAAAGCCCTTAATATCGGGGCTTTTAATATACTTTTCGTTTTGCGCGCCCTTATATTTTTTTGAAATATATGGCCCCTCAAGGTGAAATCCCAAAATCTCCGCACCGCTAAAACCGGTTTTTGCATCGCATACGGTTTTGATATCGTCATAACCCATAGTCATAGTGGTGGGCAAAAACGATGTTGTACCGTTCTTTGCGTATATGCGGCACATAGGCTCAAAATCGGCGCCCATTGTATCAAATCCGCCGTAGCCGTGGGTGTGAACATCAATAAGCCCCGGTATAACCCGCTTGCCCTCGGCATCGATACCATCGCCGCAAAGCTTTGTACCGATTTCGGTTATCACGCCGTTTTCGGTATTTATATCTGCAATTTTGTTTCCTACAAGTGCATTTTTAATTAACATAATACCACCGCTCAAACATATTCCTTAACTATGCTTTTAAGCTCATCCCATTTATCTTCCATCTCGCGCACAAGCTTGAACTGCGTCCTGCAACGTATAAGATTATGCTCGGGATAATCGGTACGGAAATATGTATCGCCGTTTAAATAGTCGGTAAGAAAACGCATTCCGCATTCAACCGTCATCATCTTTGCGCCCTCGGGCAAAAGCATTATCTCGCTTTCTTTAAGCAGACCGCCGCAGCCCCCCAAAAAACCTTTTGTATAGATTTTGAAAAGCTCGATATCAAGTTTTACCTTGGTTAAATCCTTTTCGTCCTCCGCAGCGGTGGAAGCACCGAACCGTATCGCATCACCGAAATCGGTTACCGAATAGCCGGGCATAATGGTATCAAGGTCTATAACGCAGAGCGCTTTTCTGGTGTTTTTATCAAGCAGCACATTGTTCATCTTGGTATCGTTATGGGTAACGCGAAGCGGCAGCTCACCCTTTTCGTGACTTTCGTTAAGCACCGAATAAAAGCTTTCGCGCGCTTTAACAAACTCTATTTCGGGCAAAACATTTTTTGCTCTGCCGCAAGCATCACTCTTTACCGCCTCAAGAAAATCCTTATATCGCTTTGGGGTGTTGTGAAAATCGGGAATTATCTCGTGTAGCTGTTCGGCGGGAAAATCGTTAAGATTATACTGAAATCTGCCGAATCCCAAAGCACTTTCATAAAAGTCCTCCGCGGTTTCGGGGCGGTCAAGACACAGCGAATCCTCAACATAATCGTAAACACGCCAATAGTTACCGCTTTTATCAACATAATAGAACTTGTTCCCGATAGTAGGTACAAGTCTCATAATACTGCGCGGATCAATATCCTTATCGTTTAAAAACTCGGTTACGGAGCATATATTTTCCATAACATACCGCGGATTTTTAAACACCGTTTTGTTGATAACCTGCAGAATATATCTTCTTGTAAATCCGTAACTGTCACGCGCGAGCACAAGATTTGTGCAATTTATGTGACCGTTGCCGTGCGCACCGGATACGGTAATTTCGCCGTAAATACGAAACTTTTTAACAATGCTTTCCAAGCTTTCCATAAAGTACCCTCAATTATTTTTTGCTGAAAGCGGATAAAAATATCCGCCGTTACTTATATGAGCTCTGCTTGGCAGAGCTGAAATCAACCTTGCCAAGATACTTTTCGCTGTCCATATTAAGATAGTCGCAAAGATCCTTCATTTCGGCAACGGTGTTGATGTTAACGTCAATTCCGTTCTTCATACGGTCGGCATAGGCAAAAACTTCCTTTTCACCGTGGGTATAAATCCTCGGCTGACCCTCTGCCTTGGGAGCCTCGCGAAGTTCCTTAAGAAATGTTGAAAATCTTTCTTTCATACCCTCTCTGTCACCGAATATATCGGGATTTATTGCCATAAAGCCGTGGCAGGTACCGCCCTTACCGCCTATATGGGTGTGGTTAGAGGTAAGGCCGCCCGAGAATATTGAGCAGAAAATCTCGCAGAGCATACCGTAGCCGTAGCCTTTATGTCCGCCTGACTGTTCGGTATTTCCGCCAAGCGGCATAATTCCGCCGCCCTTTTTACCCACGATGTTGGCAAGAACTCTTGCCGCATCGGTGCAGGCGTTTCCGTTTTCATCGAGCGCCCAACCCTCGGGAAGCGGCTTTGAAAGCTTGTTGTAAATCTCAAGCTTTCCTCTTGTTACAACGGTTGTTGAAGAATCAAAGAAAAACGGATACGGTTCTGCCGGCATCGAAATCGCTATCGGGTTTGAGCCAAGCATTGCAAGACGCGAATATGTGGGCACCATAATTGCCTCACTGTTGGTCATCGCAAAGCCGATAAGTCCCTCATCGCATGCCATTTTGGCATAATAGCCTGCTATACCGAAGTGGTTTGAGTTTCTCACACTCACTATGGCGATACCGCTCTCCTTTGCCTTTTTGATGGCAAGGTTCATAGCGTCTATCGAAATAAGCTGACCCATACCGTCATGTCCCTCAATAACGGCGGAAACAGGTGTTTCAAAAACAACCTCGGGCTTTGCGTCAACCTTGATAAGCCCCTTTTCTATTCCCTTGTGATAGCGGACAAGTCTTTGCATACCGTGGGACTCAATTCCGTAGAGATCCGAAAGCAACAAAACATCTGTTATCTTATGCGCTTCTTCTTCGGAAAAACCGAACTTGAGAAAAGCATCAACGCAGAATGTATTGAGCTGTTCATAACTGTAATGTACCGAATTCATAAAAACTACCCCCAAAACAAATAAAAATTATATGATTAATCTGTTAGCATAGTAAAACACCTTCTGGTGTGGCAGTGATTTTAAAATCACACTTGGATTAAGGTTTATCTGTGATGGCTGAATTATCGCTTTTGAGCAAATTAAGATTTATCAGCTTCATTATAAACGGTATAAGAATAAGCTGTAATATTATTCCGGGAAAAGCATCAATAAACCCGCCCACAACAAACATTGAAAATGTGAAGCCTTTGCCTGAAAGCCCAAGGAGAAATCTCTTCAAAACACCCCATATAACCCTGCCTGCAAGCATTGCGGGAATTATAGCGAAATATACCGCCGCGGTGTTTTTGGTTTTGCGCTTTGAATATATCACACCGCTTATGAGTCCGTACACGGCAAGCTCAGCCGCCATCCACACGGAATTAGGATAAAGCGGAGGCATACCGAAAATAAGGGAACGGAACGGCGGCAAAATCAGTCCCACCGCAAAGCCGTATCCTCCGCCGCATATCAGTCCGCACAAAAGCACCGGTATATGCATCGGGAGTAACGTATCCCCTATTTCCTTTACCTGCGCGGTAAGAAGCGGCAACACACTTCCCAAAGCAAGGAACAGCGCCGATAAAGCTGTCTTTTTAAGTGAATTGGGTTTTATATTCATTATCTGGAGTTTACCTTGTTTAAAATCAAAATACGGTTATCGTATTCTTTACCGTTTTTATAAAACAAACCCCTGTTCATAAGATAATCGCCGCCGTAAAGCTTGTTATCAAGTGAATAATAAGCACCGTTATCAAGACCGTCAAGTCGGATAAACTCCTCGGGGGCCTCCGGCTTTATATCGGTGCTGTAAATACAAAGTGCAACCTTGTCGCCGTATACAAACTCAAGAACGGATTTGCCGCCCTCAAAGGGTGAATAAAGTCTGTAAAGGTCGCCCTTATGGAAAATCTCACGAAGCTCTTTATATTCCTTAACTGCCTTTTTGGCACACTCGATTTCCTCGGCGGTGCACTTGTTGAGATCAAGCTCAAAGCCGAACTGACCGGTAAGTGCAACATTGCAGCGCATATCAAACGGTGTTGTGCGGTTTACTTGATGATTTGGGCAAGCAGATACATGCGCACTGATGGCGGAAAACGGATATACCGTGCTTGTGCCGTATTGAATGAATATGCGTTCACGTGCATCGGTATCGTCACTTGTCCAGATTTGCGGCATATAGTGGAGAATACCCGCATCAAATCTGCTTCCTCCGCTCGCACAGCCCTCAAACAGCACGTTCGGGAAATCATTTACAAGCCGTTCGAAAATACTGTAAAGCCCCAGCATATACCGGTGGTAAACCTCACCCTGACGGTGAGCGGGAAGCATCGCAGAGCCTACCTCCGACATATAGCGGTTCATATCCCACTTAACATATTCGATATTTGCCTTTTTAAGCACGGTGCCTACCGAATCGTAAATATAATCGCATACCTCGGGACGCGACAAATCAAGTGTATACTGTGTTCTCGAGATGCCGGGAGTCCTGCCTTCCGTATGAAGTATCCAATCGGGGTGGGCACGGTAAAGGTCGCTGTCCGGATTTACCATTTCGGGTTCAAACCACAAGCCGAAGTGCATACCGAGTCCGTTAATTTTATCTGCAAGGCTTTTTAAACCGTTCGGCAGTCTCGCGGGGTTTTCGTACCAATCGCCGAGTCCCGCATTGTCGGTCATACGGTTACCAAACCAACCGTCATCAAGTACAAAGGTATCAACACCTATTTCTTTTGCCTTTTCGGCTATTTTTACAAGCTTTTCCTCGTTAAAATCAAAGTATGTGGCTTCCCAGTTGTTAATAAGCACAAACCGCTCGCTGTCACGGTATTTGCCGCGGCAAAGGCGTGTACGGTAAAGCTTATGATATATCCTTGACATTCCGCCGAGTCCCTTTGCAGAATAAACCATAACCGCCTCGGGAGTTTCAAAGCTTTCACCGTTTTCGAGTGCCCAACCAAAGCCTGTGGGGTTAATGCCGATATATGCCCTTACGTTATTGAAGGGACTCTTTTCGGCACCGGCAGTAAAGTTACCGCTGTATACAAGATTAAAGCCGTAAACATTACCGCTTTTTTCATCGGCATTTTTATCACAAAGCGCAAAAAACGGATTATGATAGGCGCTGCTCGTACCCGCCCTGCTTTCTATCTGTTTAATGCCGCCGTCAAGCCTGTTTTTCACAATATGGCGCTCTCTTGCCCAAGTGCCGTCAAGATGCAGAAAATCGCACTCATCCATACCGTAAAAATCAACCGCGGCACTCATAACCGAGCTTATAACAAACCTTTCGCCGCCATTTATAACCTTAACGTTTCTTGTTACGGCATCAAAATCCTCAAAAACTGTGTAGTTTAACAAAAGTGTAATCTTTTTAAGCTCATCGTAAAGCTTTATCGTGAGTGTATCGACCTTATCCCCCTGCTCCGCATAGGTTGAGGGAAGCCCGTTTATTTTCGGTTTGCCCGACTTTATCTCATAGCCTGCATAAATAAACTTTGTTACAAAGCTGCCGTCATCACAAACAGCCGAAAAGGCGGGGTAACGCAAATCGGTACCGCCAAATGATGAATACTCCTGAGGAAAATCGTTGGGGTTAATACCATCACTTTCAAGAGTGGTCATATGATGACGAGGGAAATTGTAGATATACTCGCCGTCAAGCTTTGTGTTAAGGCGCTTGCCCCAATAAATATGTACGGGGTATTTTCCCTTATAAATGCCTATGGCATAGGTAGTTTTATTTGTGCTTAAATAAAAAACCTTGCTTTTTTCGTCAAAAGTAATCATCGTTTTACTCCTTGCGTTTTATATTTATTCAAACGGTGTACCAAACTTATAAAAACTTCTCTACTCAGATAAAAGTTTACCACTTTTTACTCCAAAAATCAAATCATTTTTACATAATTTCGCCAAATAATTCAAAAATAATTTTCAATTTTAAAACCTGTTTTATCCTTACGGCTTTGATTGTAAAAATCGGTACCTGCCATAAAACAACGGGACTGCAAAACTTGAGTTTTTTACAGTCCCGTTCAATGCATATTAAATTGATGCCACTATACCGTAATCGGCGTAATCGAATATCGGCGCGTTCTTATCGGGATTTATCGCAATAACCGTTCCGGAACGGTTGATGCCCACTATGTGATGAACGGCGCCCGAAACACCCACCGCGATATAAACCGCAGGTGCTACGGTTTTACCCGTAAGTCCCACCTGCCGCTCATAAGGCTGGATATTGTTATCAACCGCCTTCCGCGTTGTAACGATATCGGCATTAAACTGTTTTGCCAGCTTTTCGATAAGGGCAATATTATCCTTTGCGCCGTAACCTGCGCAAACGAGTACGTCTTTTATTCCGCTGTCGGCGGTCCTCACGGTTGCCATGGCCGGTTTTGTAAGGCTTTCTATTTTTGCTATGATACTGCCCGAAAGCGCCGGACGGTACATATAAAGCTTTTCGCCGTCAGTTTCAAGACGGGTGCAATCGGCACAAAGTCCGAGTGAAAGTGTTGCCGCAACAAGAGCGGATATCCGCTTTGATTTTGAATCACTGCCCCAGAGCACCGCGTTTGGCTTAAGTTCTTTTATCTTTTGCGATAAATCGGCACAGCTTGTAAGCGGCAGAACCGTGATATCGTCGCTTACCGTTTCGGCATAGCTTCTCGGCGCTTCGCCCACAATGCAAACCTTACCGATTTTACCGCTTTTTGTTTCCTCGGATACGGTTTTACTGTTGTTGCGTTCAAGACCTTTTAAAACCGCGCTTTCAAGCTCATCAAAGCTTATATAGGTGCATTTTCGTTTGCCCGACTCGTTTTCAAAGGTTTTTATAACCCTCGTGGGTGAGCCTGCAAGTCCGCATTTTGAAATGTCTGCACCGATATCGGCGGCGGACAAAACCTCAACCTCTCCCGTTTTTGAGCGTATGCTCGGAAGCCTTAAGGTGTTTATTCTCTCTACTGTTATAAGTGCGGGAAATAATGCCGACTGCGTTCCCTCATCACGTGTTTCACAGATGATTTTATCGGAAACCGATACTATTTTCATAACATTTGTGATAAGGCCGCGGCCTGAAAGCATTGCCGTCATCGGTCCTGTTTGTGCGGTATCGCCCACTACCGTTTGCCTGCCGCAAAAAACAAGATCGGGCGCAAGCCTTTTGATGGCAAGCGACAGTGTATATGCGGTGGCAACAGTATCCGCTCCCGCAAAAGCCTTATCAGATAAAAGCACCGCCTTCGCCGCACCGAGTCTTGTAAGCCTTAAAAGGAAATCCTTTACCGGCTCGGCGCCCATGGAAAGCAAAATTATCTCAGCATCGGGGATTTTAAGCGCTTCCTCATAAGCGCAGGCGTCAAACGGATTTATTTCGCCGTCAAGTCCCTGCCTTATACATACAACAATTTTCATATCATTCTTCCCTGTAAATCGGTGCGAGCGCATCGTGTATCTTCTTGTATTTTGCGAAAATGCGAGCGTATTTTTCGGTGTTTTCGGGATTAGGAGTTACAATATCCTTATCCTTTATACACTTATCTACGGCATCCTTTGCATCGGCAAAAACGCCTGCCGCTATACCTGCAAGCATAGCGGAGCCTAAAGAAGAATCACTGCTTTCGGTAATTCTCAGTGTCATACCGAGCGCATCGGCTGTTATCTGTCGCCAAAGCTTACCCTTTGCACCGCCGCCTATAAGTGTGGCGGTTTTCTTGTACGGAATATCAAGGGAGTCAAGGTAAAGCTTACTGTCAAGCAAAGAGAGAGAAACGCCCTCGAGTACCGCACGGTTAAAGTGAGCTTTTGTGTGATTTGAACGGATACCCGTAAAGCTTCCGCAAAGCGCGGGGTCGGCATAAGGAGTAAGCTCACCGTTGATATACGGATGATATATCAGCCCCTCGGAGCCTACCGGTATTTTGCTTGCCGCCTCATCGGTTTCCTTATAAGAGCCGCCGAAATTATCTCTGTACCAGCGGTAGCTTGAGGCCGCCGCCTTTGTGGCGGTACCCGGATACCAAAGCCCGCTGACTATATGCGAATAGTTTACAAGATGTCTGTCAGGGTAAGGTCGGTCGGTTATAACACATATTCTGCCTGCCGTGGCAAGCTTTACCGTAACATCTCCCGTTTCAACCGCACCCGAGGCAAAAACCTCCATAACGGTATCGGTGGTGCCGCATATAACATCGGTGCCTGCTTTAAGTCCCGTAAGCTTTGCCGCGGTTTCGGTAACGGTACCTATTATGTCGGTGGGATTTTTAAGAGGCGGCAAAACGGCTTTATTGATACCGCAAAGCGCACAAAGCTCCTCGTCCCACTCCATACTCTCGCAGTTAAAGAGCATACTTCCCTGCGCCTCAATATAATCGGTGCAGAAAACTCCGGTTAAGAAATATCTTAAATAATCCTTTTCAAAGAAAAGATACTTAATCTTCTCAAAGCTCTGCGGCTCGTTTTGTTTAAGCCATAAAAGCTGCGGCAAGGTCCATATTGTATCGGGCTTATGATATGCCTTTTTGAAAATCTCTCCGCCAAAGTTATCAAAAAGATATTTACTTTGCTTGCGGCTTCTTGAATCGGTCCAATGTATCGCGGGACAAATAGGCTCAAAATCCTCATCACATACAAGAAATGTATGTGTTGCGGCATCAATGGCAACACACAGTATATCCTGCGCGTTTATTCCGCTTTCGCAAAGCAGAGCCTTACAGTTTTCGCAAAGCGCCGCTATCCAGTCCTCCGCTCTTTGCTCGCAGGCTTCAGGCGTCGGATGAAGTGTAGGATATTCCACCTGATTTTCGCATACAACATTACCGTTTATGTCAATAAGCGTTGCCTTTGAAGCGCCGCCGCCGAAATCTATTCCCAGTAAATATTTCATATTTTTTATATCCTTAATATTTTATTTCAAGATTTATACCGGTAATTCCTCCTACCGCACCTCTGTCGGTAAGGGGTTTATTATCATTATGAGCAATAAGCCATTTGTTTTTCGCCCATAAAAACGGATTTTGGGTCTTATTATCAAGCGGAGTATTTGTACCTTCCGGTAAAACAACTACCCAACCGAAACCGCTATCATCTACTTGACACGGTGTGAAGTGTAAAGTAGTTGCATAGGTTTCTATAACCGTACCCGCAGGAACGTAAAACGCCTTGAAGGAAGAAGAATCAATGCTGCCGTTCTCTATTTCACAGCGCTTTGCCAAAAGCACCACAAGTGGCGTTGCGGCAATATTTATCTCACTTTAGGTATGCCACTCGGTAGCATTGAGCACTGAATTGTATCCCCAACAGTAACCGATTTGTGCGGGAAGTTGACCAAAAAATCTTTCTTTTAACTGTTTTGCACAAGAAAGTTTTTCAAAACGTTCTTCACTCGGAAGATATTTTGCACCGCTTTGCGGATTTTCAATGTTTTTTACGGCGGTTGCAAATTCCGATACATCAAAATTATTTATAACCTCGCCGTACTCTTTGAATTCTTTATCAAGCACGGAATAAAACTTAATATCGCGATTTTTTGTTTTTAACGTTTCAAGCATAAGCTGTTACCTCACAAAATCTCTATCGAGTGTTCTCTTACAAAAGTTTCATTCCCGCTTATATGACAAATGCCCTGCTTGGTTTCAAACACACCGTTTGAATCGTCACGGTCGGCAAGTCCGCACCACGGCTCAATGCAGATATATGGCGCATCGGGCTTTGTCCATAAAAGCAGATACGGGAAATCCTTAAAGGTGACCTTCAAAGCGCGCCCCGTTTTGCGGTTTTTGAGAATAACATTATCGCCCTTAAAATCAAGAAATACCAGCGCATCTACCGCGAAAAAATCATATTTAAGCGGTAAAACATCGCCGCCGTCAACAACGGTGATTTCTTCATATCCGAGAGTGTTCGGTCCTGTGAGCACGGTGCTTACGAGATTTTGCTTTTGGGGGAGGATAATATCATATTCCTCTATTCCCTCGGGGCAGAAATATCCCTCGTGACCGCCTACCGAAAAATACATTTCCTTGTTTTCGGTATTTCTGATTTCATATTTCACACTTAATTTATTGCTTTCGAGTGTGTAAATTATCCGAAATTCAAAATGATACGGGAACATATCAAATGTTTCCGCATTATCTGTAAGTAAAAATGTAACGGCATTTTCGCTTTGCTTTTCTACCGCAAACACAGCTTTTTTTGCAAAGCCGTGCTTTGTGAGGTGATAATCCTTACCGCCTAAATTATATGTATCATTTTTAAGTCCGCTGCAAATCGGAAAAAGCACGGGACACGATGCCGCCCAAAACTTTTCGTCACCGCCCCAGATATACTCGTTTTTACCGTTTGACAAGCTTTTGAGCTCGGCACCGAGCTCGTTGAACCTTGCCGTTAAATCTCCGTTTTTTAAGACAACCATATAATCCACTCCATATCATAATAGAGATATGCAGTAAAGCATACCTCTATCATTATACATTAAAAATTATCTGTTTGCAATCCAATCGTGTTCGGGGTCATTTGAACGGTTAAAGCCCTGATAATCGCCCGCCATAAGCCACAGGAAATAGGTCTTGTAGCCGGGGGTGGAAACGGTGGTATGATAACCGTACGGGAACTCAACGAGCTCATCGTTTTTAACGCGGTATGCCTCATCAATGCTGCCGTCAGAAGTGTAAAGGCACTGAACACCAAAGCCCTGCTTGGGCTCAAAGAGGAAGTAGTATATCTCCTCAGCTATGCACTCGCGCGGCATATCGTTAACATCATGTTTATGGGGCGGAAAGCCTGCCCAGTTGCCCTCTGTGCAGTATGCCTCGCCGATAGTGAGCACCTTGGCATTGGAATTGCCGTCAATAATAAAGCTTGTTTCACGCTGATAGGGCTGCTCGCCGAGAAGCTTTAACACAACGTGATCTTCTCTTAAAATCTGCGGCTCGGTCTTCTCGGTAACGGGAGTACCGCAAACTGCGATTTTTATATGGTCTATAGCCTCAATTTCAAGCTTTTGCTCACGCGGCATATAGAAGGACTCTGCTTTGCGGTTTTCAAAAACGGTATTGCGGTTGCCCACATTTTCCGCCTTTTCGCCGTTATAGTAAACATTGCAGTGGCCCTCAAGCATTATGAAGGCTACCTCTTTATCCTCGGTATCAAAGGGAAGCTTATCCCCCGCGTTTAATTCTATTATACCGAATTCAAGTTTTTTAAGTGAGCACTCACCTATTTTGCAAATCGGTGAGTAACCGATTTTCGGTATATATGCTTTTTTATAGTTCATAACCGTTCTCCTTTAAAAATTTTGTTACGGTATCAAAGTCAGGGACGCTTTCCCGCGCTCCCACGCCGGTACACTTGAGCGCCGATACGGCGCTTGAAAAATAACAGCACTTAAGGGTATCGTATCCCTTGCAAAGTCCCGCGGCAAAAGCGCCGTGGAATACATCTCCCGAGCCGTTTGAGTCAAGTACATTGACAGGATAAACCGGATAATAAGTGCCCTCTTTGCCGTCAAAATGATATCCGCCGTCCTTACCGCAGGTTATTACAACAACTTGCGGTGCATACATATCATAAAGTTTTTTTGCCGCCGCTTCTACCGTGTTTTCGCCCGTATGGCCAAGTGCAAATTCCATAGACGGTATAAGATAATCCGCATACGGCAATAATTTTTCAACTCCGTCATACAGTCCGCCGGCATCGTAAAGCACCTTAACGCCGTTTGCCTTTGCTATTTGAGCGCCTTTAATTGCGGCAGACATTTCATTGCCGTCAACCATAAATATTTCGGCATTTTTAATTGCCTGTTCGTGCAAAATATTAAGCTCAAACGGCGGTAAATCGCCTTTATCAAAAACACAGGTGCGGCTTTTTTCCGCTTGGCTTAACCATATAGTCGAAGTAAATGAACGGTAGCCGCTTTTTGTTATGCAATTATCGGTATAAACACCGTACTTTGCAAAATCTTTACGCAGAAAATCGCCCGCGTTATCATCGGATAAAACACCGATAAACTCCGCACTTTCGCCTAATTTACTTACGGCAACAAGCCCCGTTGAAACGGGGCCGCCGCCCGAAAGCTTTAATGAGGTTGCGCGAAGCTTTGTATCCTCGGTGGGATAATGCGGCACGGTAATGAGTGTATCCATTACGCACGCGCCGATACCGATTACCTTACTCATATATCAGCCTTTCCGTCCGCAGATACAAGCTTTATTCTTGTAATGCAAAAATCTTTAACTGCCTGTATGGGCTCTTTCATAAAGTTATCAACCGCTACCTGACGGTCGGGCCTTTGGAGTTCTTTAAGACAGGTATCCAGAAAAGCATAGCATATATCGGTGGCAAAGTTCATCTTACGAATACCCGCTTTTACCGCTTTTCTGATTTCCTCATCCGGAACACCCGAGCCGCCGTGAAGCACCAAAGCGGTGTTGTTTGTGGCTTCTCTTATTGCCTTGATTCTCTCGATATCAAGCTTAGGAGGTTTTTTATATTTGCCGTGCGCGGTGCCTACCGCAACCGCAAGACATGTAACGCCCGTTTCTTCAACAAAGCGCTTTGCATCGGCGGGAGTTGTGAACTCATCCATTGTATCGTCCTTAGTGGTACCCACATGACCGAGTTCACCCTCAACCTGCACATCAAGGTATCTGCAGGTATCAACAACACGCTTGGTAAGTGCTATGTTTTCCTCAAAGGGAAGTGTTGAACCGTCAAGCATAATGCCGGTTGCACCGTAACGGATTGAGCGGGTGGTCTCAAGCTCAGAGGGGCCGTGGTCAAGATGAAAACAAACCGGAACGGTGGCTTTGTTTGCCGCGGCAATGATAACGGGTGAAAGATAATAACCGGCTTCCTCTTTCATAAGGCGGGGATAAACCTGCATAATAATCGGAGCACGCATTTCCTCAGCCGCTTTTATAACACCCATTGCGGTTTCCATATTGTAGACATTAAAAGCCGGAATACAATATCCGCCCTTTTCTGCCATATCAATAACGTATTTTAAGTTTACCAACATAAGCTTTTGCCCCCGTTATTCCCCTAAAATCAAATCCTCAAGTGAAAGAACAGTTACTTCGTTCTGTTCAACATTCTTAAGAGCGGTGTATTCCGAAACACTTGCGGTAACTATTGTATTTGCGCCGACACTCTTGGCATTGAATATTCTGCGGTCGGCAACCTTTAAGATAACCTCGGGCATATACTGTGCCATAAGAATGTTACCTGCCCAAACCGTTTCCTTGCGGTTTAAAAGCATTTCATTAAGATTTGCGTATGCCGAAATAACCTTGCGTGCCTCCTCGGTCTCCTCAAGGTCACGGGATAACTGATAAGGGTCCTGATAAACAACGGTCTTATCGGTTTTATTTGCCTTTAAGGCACCCTTTGCAATAAGGTCTGAAAGGAACGCGGTGTAGGTTACAACATCGGCATTAACCTCAACGCCGTAGGCTTTATAAATCTGTTTAACGGTTTTTGCATCGTTGGGATCGTAAACCACAACGGTCTTATAACCGTTAAGCATATCGGCGCATTTTTTCATCTGTGCCTTTGTTTCATCTGCGGCACCGATAAGGAAATCAAGCTGAGCGCCGCTCTCGGTTTCATCAGCCTCAAGTGTGAACTTAACGCCGGCGTTGTCAAGCACCTTAACAGCCTTAACAGCCTGTTTGCAAGCCATAAAGCGGGCATCTGTACCGAGCATAAACAAAACATCTGTCTTATTTGAATGTGCCTTTATTTCGGCAGCAAGCTTATCACAAAGCTCGGTTTTACCGTAGGCATTGCCGGTATTAAGACAGTTATCAACGAGGGTGTTTATGTATTCGGGAAGCTTACCCTCGAGCGCCGCCTGAAGACGGGTTTCCTTGGTAAACATAACCGGATCCCAACCGGTAACGCAAACATTTACGCAGGCACCGCAGGTACAGCATTCATAAACGTTATCCATAATTTCCGAAAGCTCAATAGCTTCACGGTTTACAAGCGAAATGCCCAGAGCCCTCGCTCTCGCGGTGTTCCTTTCCTGACCGGTAGCATTACCGATAGGACAAATATGGTGGCACATCCAGCAAAAACGGCAGGAATCAACATGCTGTTTTGATTTATCCGACATAATCATATTACTGTTCCTCCCTTATAATCCAAGCTTGAACGGATTCATAATGCCGTTCGGGTCGAGTTGCTTTTTAAGTCCCTCAAATACCTGCATTGCGGGGCCGTACTGTTCCTTCATAAGTCTGCCGAGCTTGATGCCAACGCCGTGGTGGTCATTAACAACACCGCCGTGAGCGATAGCGGTACGAACACCGCAGGTCCATATTGCCTGATGAAGCCTGAGCGCCTCAACCGGATCTTGCGGTACATTTTCACCGTCAACAATAAAGCGGTCATATACCATTGCTCCCCACTCATACCAATGTGAGAAGTGGGCGATAAACTTAGCCTGCGGGAAGTTGGTCTCTATTGCCTCTTTCATTGCCCAGTAGATTTCCTCTATCTTGCCGTAAGGAGCTATTGTATCCATAGTTCCGAACATCTGAGGAATATCCATCATATGGCCGGGATAGAAGAATGTAATCTTTTCATCCCACCATTTTTTACCGTATTCGTCACCTAAATCCTCGGCACCGTACTTTTTAAAGGTATCAAGAAGTATCTTCTCCTCAACCTCTACCATTTCCTTAACACCCTCATAGGCAACGTTCATAAACGCGCCCTTGCGCTCAACGCCTACTATCTTCTTTATGAGCGAAGCGGTTTCCGCCTCATCGTAAAGGCGCATAACGGAGGGCTTGAATTTCTGCAAAAGCTCGCGGGATGCCTTAAATGCACCGGTCATATCCTGGAATAAGAAACCTCTGAAACGGCGCTCTTCGGGTTGGTCAAATATACGGATTTGCGCTTTGGTAATAATACCGAGCGTACCCTCACTGCCTATAAAGATTTGGTTAAGGTCAGGGCCTGCGGCGTGTTTCGGTGCGGAAGAAGTATTGATGATATCACCGTTGGGAAGTACAACCTCCATCTGAAGTACCATATCGTCTATCTTGCCGTACTTTGTTGAGCAAACACCGATACCCCTGTGAGCAAGAAAGCCGCCTACTGTTGAGCAGGTAAGACTTGACGGATAGTGCATTGTTGCCTTGCCTACCTCGTTCGCCGCCCATTCAATATGCTTATAGATGGCACCTGTGCCGCACTCTATGTACATACCCTCGGTGTTAACCTCATAAATCTTGTTCATACGCTTGGTATCAAGAATAATACCGCCGCAAACGGGAATGGCACCACCCTGTGTGCCGCCGCCCGCACCCCAAGTGGTTACGGGAATCTTATAATAGTTGGCTATCTTTAATACCTTTGATACCTCGGTGGCATTCTCGGGGCAAACTATAAAGTCAGCCTCCGGCATACGGCACCCTCTGTCTGCCCACATACGTGAAAGCCAGTAATAGTCAACGCTGTGCGTTACCTTATCAATGGCTCTTGTGGAGCAATGGTCCTTACCTACCGCATCTTCAAGCTCAGTGAGAATCATTGCAAACAAAAATTCGTTCATCTGATATTGCATTGCTGAAGTCTCCTTTCATTGATACTATAATAATAACAAATTACTGCATTATTTGCAATCTCAAAATAAAAATATATTTCGAAATATTGATTTTTATTTTTGAATATGTTAAAATAATGAAAATAATTTTCATTAAGAGGCGCTGTATGGAAACAATTTTGAATAAAATGAAATCGCTTTATCCCAATATGGGAAAAAGCGAAAAAAGAATAGCGGATTACCTGCTTAAAAGTCCGCAGTTGATAGCAGATTTATCAATAAAAGAGCTTGCTGCAAAAAGCGGTTCCTCGGTCGCAACGGTTGTGCGCTTTTCACGGCGTATCGGTCTTGACGGCTTCGGGGAGCTTAAAATAGGTATGGTGCGTGAGCTTGGCGAAGCCTCTAAAATATCGGACGAGATAACCATAAACGACAGTTGTTACGATATATTCCGCAAGCGCATAAACGATATATATTCCGCCCTTCAAAACACCGCCGATGTTATCGACTCAAAGGCGCTTGAAGCCGCCGCGAAAAAGATAATGCACGCAAAACGGATAGTGATTTTCGGGTTGGGTAATTCCGCCTCAATAGCGCAGGACGCGGCACACAAGCTTATGCGTCTCGGTCTTGATGCCGAAAGCTGTTCGGACAACCATATTCAGGCTATTATAGCCTCCCATTTAGACCGCGACTCGGTCGCGATAGGTATATCCCATTCGGGCAAATCAAAGGATATAATCGAGGCTATGCAGTTATCAAAAATAGGCAGTGCCGCCACGATATGCGTTACCAATTTCGGCGCTTCTCCCCTATCGGATATCTGTGACATAACCCTAAACACAAAAGCGGACGAAACCGCCCACTCAATACTCGCTCTCAGTTCAAGAATTGCCCAGCTTGCGATTTTTGATGCGATTTACAACTATATAGTTATCAACACCGATAAAGCATCACTTAACGCGATATACAATACCGAGTTTGCTCTGCAAAGCAAAAAGTCGGGGTTTGATAAATAACCGCAAAAACTTTGCATATTGTAAAAAAAGAAAAGAACACCGAAAGGTGTTCTTCTCTTTTTTGGCGCGCTGAAAGGGACTCGATTCTCGCACTGCGGTGCTCGGTCCCTCCGCGGCTCTGACAGCCTAACCGGCCCGTCCCCTTTGTCGCAAGCGACATTTCCCCACTTTGTGGGGAATCACCACCGGACTGTCATTCACTTCCGCTCCGCTTCGAGTCCCTTTGTATGTTGTAAAAAAAGAAAGAACACCGAGAGGTGTTCTTTTCTTTTTTGGCGCGCTGAAAGGGACTCGAACCCCCGACCCTCTGCTTAGAAGGCAGATGCTCTATCCAGCTGAGCTATCAGCGCATTGATTGAATAATCACTTAAAATTCAAAGAAGACTATTCACGCTAAGTGAGTATAACATAACATACTTTAAAAGTCAATAGAAAATGCAACTTAAAAAAGCAAAGTAAACAAACTGTAAAAAATCTGTTCTCTTTACTTTTATGAGTGCAAATTTATGAATATTTTTAAAAAGCGTACCCCAAAGTCCGTATTTTGGGACATTGGGGTGTTTATAATTTAAAACATCAAAAAAAGGGGGGTTATGCGTGTCTGGTATTTTTGGGAATCTATTTGATTTGAATGAGGACGGTCGGCTTGATTGCATAGAAAGAGCAATGGAATTTACTATGTTAAAAGAAATTATCGATAACGATGATGAGGATAGCGATACCACTAATGAAGATAACGATTTTAATTTAAAAAGTTATTAAAAAAGAGCCGTCAAAAAAACACGGTTCGCATCAAAAATAGACAAATATAATTAAACGGCTATCGAGCAAAATCCCGATAGCCGTTACGATTTTACATTGCTATTTACATTTACACTGCTTTCCTGTGTGGTCTATTTGGTAATTTTCTTTCATAATAAGGTCGGATATGAACACGAATTCGTATCCGTCTTTTTTTAGTGTTTCAAGGATAGTCGGCAGTGCCTCGTGGGTGTGGTCGGCATCGTTATGGAAAAGCACTATACTGCCCGAACAGACCTTTGATGTAACACGGCGACAAATGCTCTCGGCAGTTGCGTTATCTTTCCAGTCAAGAGAGTCCACGCTCCACTGTATCGGGTACATCGAAAGGCCCTCGACCGCCTCCACAACACAGTTATCGTAGTCGCCGTAAGGCGGGCGGAAAAGGGTGGGCCGTTTGCCGGTTATACTTTCTATTTTACTGTTACAGCACTCGATTTCATTACACATCTGCGTTTTTGAAAGCGAGGTCATATATGGGTGTGTGTTGGAGTGATTTTGCACCTGATGGCCCGCATCGGAAAGCTGTTTTACACTCTCGGGGTACTTATCAACCCACGCGCCCACCACAAAGAAAGTGGCGGGTACCTCATACTCCTTTAAAATATTTATAAGGGTTTCGGTATCATCGTTTCCCCATGCCGCGTCAAAGCTTATCGCTATCTGCTTTTTATCGGTTTCGACACAGTAGATAGGAAGCTTGCGGTCGGTATCCGCAAAGGCAAAAAGCGAGCCTACGGTGAGTATAACCGCCGCGCAAAGCACACTTATACCGAACATTATCTGTTTTTTTGTAATTATCAAGAGTTTCATATTACCACCCGTTTAAAATGTTATGAAACACGGCTTGTATATTATGAATATAAAATACTCCTGCTTGATACGGTATAAGACAAAAACAACCCGCTGAAAAAAGTTTTTCAGCGGGTTGTTTTTTTCAGCATAACAAATTAAGATTTGTCGGGCATTAAATCAGTAGCCCCAAGTCATCAGTTTCCACCTGCCGCCTTCACTGCGCGCCAACCACCATGACCATGTATATTCTTCGTTTTCCGACCATGCTCCACCGCCGTTTTTGGGCGAACGAAAACTACTGTTAAACGAAATGCATTGCGTAAAAACTTCTTTATTGTCATTGGCTTTTTCCAACTCATTCATCCATGCAATATTAGCAGCATCTGTACAGTCTGCATCCGATGAATAAGAAAGGCTATGTAATTCACAGCCTTCGAATGTACGAAACTTTTTCTTTATTTCCTCAATGGCCGCATCCATATCCTCTACCGTATATACCAAAGATGAACCGTAATCAATCTCAACCTTTGATAAATCCGCTTTCCCGCATCCGGTTAACGAAAGTACAAACAAAAAGCAAAGAATCACTGTAATACATTTCTTCACTTGAAGCACCTCGTCAAATTAAAATGCAAACTGGAACACGCAGAAGGCCGCATATATTACCAAAAGCACTGCTCCCTGCCACCTTTTAAGCTTGCCGCTTATAAGTGCCGGAACGGTCATAATAGCCATAACGCCGAGCGCCACCGGTATATCCACAATAAGTGATGCGTTGTATCCCGCAAGCTGTTTTTCGCTCGGAAGTGCAAAGGGGTTAAGGGTTACCGAAAGTCCGCTCACAAGCACAAGGTTAAACAGGTTTGCGCCGACTATATTACCGAGTGAAAGCGCGCCGTGTCCCTTTACAAGCGCCGTTATGGCGGTTACAAGCTCGGGCAGTGAGGTGCCGAGGGCAACAAAGGTGAGTGAAATTACCGTTTGCGGAACACCGAGTTCGTTTGCGATATATGTTCCGTTATCTATAAGAAGTCTTGCGCCCACGGCGATTGCCGCCGCACCTATCACCAGAAAAACGGTGTCCTTTATTATATTTCCGCTGTATTCCTCGTTGTTTTCTTCTTTTTTAAGCGAGATTTCCTTTTTTGCCTGCAATACCGTGATTATCATATAAACTGCAAATATAACAAGCAGAATAATACCTACCGCGCGTGAAAAATCCTTAAAGAAATAGGCTGTTACCGCATAAAATGCCGCCGCAATAAAGAAAAATATAACGGGGATTTTAAAGGACTTTCTGTCCACCTCGGCAGGTGCGAAAACAATGGGTATTGCCGCTATCAGCGCGGTGTTGCAGATGATTGAGCCGAGCGCATTACCGTAAGCCATGGCGCCGTTTCCGGCAAGTGAAGCACCCGCCGAAACCATAACCTCGGGAAGTGTTGTGCCTATTGAAACAACCGTTGCGCCGATAAGAATCTCGGGTATTCTGAACTTGCGTGCTATACCGGTAGCGCCGTCCACAAACCAGTCGCCGCCCTTGATAAGAAAGACAAAACCCAATATAAACAAAATTACCGCTATAATCATTTAAATAATCCTTTCGCCGATTTTTTGACCGAGTTTTACAGGTGTTTCGATGCCCGCCATAGTGTTGTTAAAATATTCTTTTAAAATATCCACCGTGTTTTTCTTAAAAAGCAGTAAGACGGTGCTTCCTCCGTAGAGGAAAGTGCCCTTCTCCTCCCCTTTTCTTACCTGAGCCTTGCCGTGGTGATTTTTAATCTTACCCACAAGCAACGCCCCTACCTCCATCTGCACAACGTTGCCGAAGCTCTCGGTTTCAAGAACAGTATATTCACGGCAGTTGGTAACAAATACGGGATATTTTTGAAGTGCTATCGGTCTTACGGTGTGAAGCCTGCCCTTGATGAATATATTATCACCTTTTTGGGCATTGTCAACATAGCAATAGCGATGGTAATCGGAAACCTGCAGTCTTATTACGACACAAACCCCGCCATTGTAATCATCGGCAAGCTCTTTATCGCAAAGAAGCTCACATAATGTATATGCGCTTTGCTTTACGGGAAGCACGGTGCCACCGTTAATATTATATACCGATAAAAGCCCGTCGCAAACACTTATTACCGCGTTTTCATCAGAACAAACAGGGCGAAGCTCCGGCTTTATCTTACGGCTGAAGCATTCATTGAAGTTATTAAAGCCGCTGTTTTCATAATCGTTTATATCAATACCGTTTTTCCTGATAAAGCGGCTTGCAAGCGGCTTTGAAAAACGCGTATCAAGGAAAGCCCCCGCCGCCTTTGAAACAAACGGCGCGGTGAGAAGCTTTAAAATCATCCGTCCCGCCGCCGTATCATACAAAAAGCGGAGGGATTTACTGTTTGCCTTACCGCTCACAACTCATTCCTCCGTTTTTATTTAATGATGAAATGCAGGCGACAGCGCTCTTATTATCACAAAAAGTATAAACTCCACTGCGCCTATGCCCACCATAATAAGTATACCGCGAATTCCCGGCTTTCGCACCTGAATTTTTGAAAGGAAAGCAAAGCCCATAACCACCGTTATGGCAAAATAAAGTATCGAAATATCGGTGGGAACAAAGCGCTGTATCAGTAAAAATGTGGGAAACACAAGCGCCGCCGAGGTCACGGGAAGCCCTGTATAATAGGTCCTTGCGCCGCCATCGGTTTTCTGCCGTTCTTCCTCTGTTACATTAAAATACGCAAGTCTTATCATTGCGGCAAGTATGTAGAGAATAAGTATTGCGAAAAGCACAAATCTGCCGAGCACACAGTACCACTTGCCCATAAATATATCAAACCAGTTTTCGTTGAACACACCTAAAAGCTCTTTTAACATCGGTGAGCGACGAAGTGTGGCAACACCCATACAAGCAGGCAAAACGCCGAAGGAAACAATATCGCAAAGCGAGTCTATCTGAATACCGAAATTGCGTTCAAGCACACTGCGGTCCTTTTTTGTACGGGCAACCTTGCCGTCAAACGAGTCACACAGTCCGCAAATAAGAAGGAAAAATGTGCCGACATAAGGATGACCGCCTCCGCTTAAGGAGGAAACTATACCGGTACCTGCCGAAAGCAGTGATATATAGGTAAGAATAACGGTATAATCATAAACACCTATCATTATTTTATTTCCTCCTTAGTAAACTTTTTTTCAAACAGTTCAAATAACTTATACAGTTTTATTTTTCCGGAAAGGAACACGCAAAGTTCACATACCAATATGCCGCCGATTATATCCACAAAGTAGTGCTGTTTTACAAAAAGTATCGAAGCCGCAACCGCCGCCGTGAGTAAAAATGTAAACGGTGCGTACCATTTGGGCATTTTTTTAAGACTCAAACTGCACCTGAAACAGAACCAGCTTTCCGCAACATGAATCGAGGGAAATAGGTTCATAGGCGTATCGAAAAAATAAACTATTTTCAGCACAAAGTTTACAAAGCCGCCGCCCGTTACCTCAGGACGTGCTATCGTGGTGGGAAGTGCTATAAAGAAAACAAGGCATATAAGCTTTTGTATCAGCTCGGAGGACATCATACGGTAATAAAACGCTTTATCCTCTCTGCTTAAAATTATAAAACCCGCAACCCACTGAATAAATGCGATTACATATATAAAAACAAAAGCCGGAACAAAGGGAATCTTATCATCTATCCCCGCGACAGCAAGGTTATGCGCCGAGGCGGTATCAACAAACAGCTTTGAGCCGAAATATATTATAAGATTTGAAGCGATAACCGCAAAAATCGGGAAATAAGCATATTTCGGCATTAGCTTTTCAAAAAATTTTTTCATAATATCTCCACTTTTGATACGCATAAGGCATTGTATCATATTTTGCATAAGAAAACAATTAAAAACCTATTTGAGCGTTGCGCGGCGGTACTGCAGTGGTGTCATACCCGTTACCGAGAAAAACTGACGGTTAAAGGTACGCAGTGTGGAAAAGCCCGAATCGGCGGCTATCTGTGTTATTGTTTTCTTTGAATGATTTATTATCTGCGAGCACGCCTTGTTTACACGGTAGTTGTTAAGATACTTGTTATATGCCGTGCCTGTTTTAAACTTAAACTGCTTTGATATGTAACCGTAGTCGTACCCGAAATGCTTTGAAATCTTTTTAAGACTGCAGTCCTCTTTAAAATGGTTATCAATATACAAAAAGATTTCATCAAGCACCTTTATTTTGCCTGTTTGTTTTCGCTCGATAAGTGAAAGGTGTTCGGATAGCATACCGCAAACCGAATAAAGCATTGCCTTTGCAACAAAAATATCGTTTACAAAATCGGTATCTGCCGAAAACGGTGAGAGCGAAACGATAGGGTCAGCCGGTATTTTACCCCGCATTTCGTTATCGAATTCGGGAATAAACTCAGGTGTGAAAACACATATTTTTATCTCGGAATCCCTTTCCACCTTATACGAATGGTATTGCAGAGGAAAAACAACGGCGCAGCTCCCTGCGTGAACAGTTCTCTCTATTCCGTCTATAACCGAAACGACAGTTCCCTTTACCACCGCTATTATCTCATAGGTGCGGTGAATATGGTACGGAAAGCGCATATTTGTTGCGGAATATATACGGTATTTACTTTTTGTAAGCTCCGTGGGCTGTACTGCTCGCATTTGTTTCACCTCAAAAAAAGACTAATTTTGTCTATAATTTTACTATCTTTGGCTTGCCTTGTCAAGTAAATATGAATATAATTTTTAATACTTATAATAATTGTGAGGTTAAAATTATGTGGTATCTTGCTCTTATAGCCTTTGTGCCGATACTGTTCAGCGTGGTAACAATGGCTGTGTTTAACTGGCCGGCAAAATACGCGCTTCCGCTTTCATGGCTTATTGCCTGCGTTTTCGGATTTGCTTTTTGGGATATGGATTTTATATCCCTTGCCGCGTATTCGCTTTCGGGCCTTGTAAACTCAATTGATGTGCTTGTTGTGGTAACGGGCGCAATACTTGTTATGAACACCCTTAAAATGTCGGGTGCTATGGCAAGCATAAACGCGGGATTTAAAAAAATAAGTCCCGACAGCCGTATTCAGACCATCATTATAGGATTTTTATTTGTATCCTTTATTGAAGGTGCCGCCGGCTTCGGCTCACCTGCAGCTCTTGCCGCTCCGCTGCTTGCAAGTCTCGGCTGTCCCCCGCTCGGTGCGGCAGTGGTTGCCCTTATATGCGACAGCGCCGCAGTGTCCTTCGGTGCGATAGGCACGCCCGTTGCGCAGTCGATTGCCTGCTTGGGTTCCGATATTGCAAGTGAGGGGTTTGTTCACAAGCTATCCTTTTGGGCTGCTCTCCCTCATTCTGTCGCAGCGGTGCTTTTGCCGTTTGTCGCCGTGCTTGTTATATGCAGATTTTTCAGCCCCGAAAAGAGCGCAAAACCGGCACTTAAGATACTTCCCTTTTCACTGTTTGCGGGACTTTCGTTCAGTATTCCGTACCTCGCGGTAGCCACATTTTTGGGCTATGAGTTCCCCTCCCTCTTCGGCGCGCTTTTCGGCCTTGCGGTTACGGTTATTGCCGCAAAGACCGGCTTTTTGGTGCCGAAAGAAGAATGGCATTTTGCCGAGGCAGACCTGTGGGACGATTCCTGGAAATCCACCGGCAGGCTTGCTCCTATGAAAGAAACAAAAATGCCGCTTTTAAAGGCATGGATACCCTACGCTCTTATAGCGGCTTTGCTTGTTGTTACAAGACTGCCGATAAATATTTTCGGGAACAGCATAAAGGGTTGGCTTCAGCACCCTGCGATAAGCCCTCATATCAACGATATATTTGGTGTTGCAAACACATCCTACACGCTTAAATGGGCATATCTCCCCGGCACGGTATTCATAATAGTTGCACTCGCCACAGTGTTTATTCACAAAATGAGCGCAAACGAAACGAAAAACGCATTTAAGGAAACCGCAAAGCAGATTTCGGGTGCCGCCGTTGCCGTAATATTCGGTCTGGCGCTCGTGCAGATACTTCGCTATTCGGGCAGTAACGATGTTAATGACAACTCGCTTAAAAGTATGATTTTCTATATGGCGCAGGCACTTTCAAAGGTGGGCAAAACCGCATATATTGCAATATCGCCCTTAATAGGAAATCTCGGTGCGTTTGTTTCCGGCTCCAACACCGTTTCAAACACGCTCTTTACAAATCTTCAGTACCAGTCGGCAATGAATCTTGAGCTTGACGGCGCGCTTGTTGTTGCAATGCAGGTAATAGGCGGTGCCGTGGGCAATATGATATGCGTTAACAATGTTGTTGCCGCATCGGCAACGGTTGCCACAAACGGCAAGGAGGGTAAGATAATCCGAACAAACATTATACCCGCCCTTATATACACCGCAGTGGTTATCGTTATATTTCTTATTGCTGTTTAAAATCTTACCGTAAAAAAACGCGCCCTGATATTTTAAATCAGGGCGCAGTTTTTTATTTTTTATTTTTGCGACAGTTTGCGCAGTCGCCGTTGCAACCGCCTTTTTTACCGTTTCCTATGGCGGCACCTATGGCAAAAACAAAGGCAACGCCTAAAAATATAAGCAGTATTATACTTAAAACATTCATATAAATCACATCACAAAAAGTATTCCCACAGTTCTTACAAGCAGTGCAGCTATGTAGGCTATACCGCACTGCGCAACCACCGTAAAGAGCGCCCATTTGCCGCCGAGCTCACGTTTTATTGCCGCTATTGATGCCGCACACGGTGTGTAAAGCAGGCAAAAAACAAGCAATGCCACAAGCGAAAGGGATGTAAACATCTCTCTCGTTACATTTAAAACACCAAGTGTTGAAACCACACTTTCTTTGGCTATAAATCCGGTTGTGAGCGCAGTTACCACCTGCCACGAATCAAAGCCTAAAGGCTTGAATATCGGTGCTATAAAGGTTGCCACGGATTTTAAAATGCTGTTGCCGGCATTCACATTTTCAACATAGTTGAGCCCAAAATCAAAGTGGGTAAGCAAGAATATAATTATCGAAGCCGCGAAAATCACGGTGAATGCTCTCGTTATAAAATCCTTTGCCTTTTCCCATAGAAGCATAAGCACGTTCTTTGCACCCGGCATACGGTAATTGGGAAGCTCCATAACAAAAGGTACCGCCTCACCCTTAAACGCTGTTCTTTTTGCCACAAGCGCAACCGCTATACCCGTGATAACACCGAAAAGATACAGCGCCACTATTATAAGTCCGCTGTACTCAGGAGAAAGGTAGCCCGAAAGAAGTACATATATGGGAAGCTTTGCGGTGCAGCTCATAAACGGGGTAAGCATAACCGTCATTTTACGGTCGCGTGCCGAGGGCAGTGTGCGGCTTGACATCACCGCCGGAACGGTACAGCCGAAGCCTATGAGCATTGGCACTATGCTTCTGCCGGAAAGACCGATTTTTCTAAGCAGTTTATCGGTAACAAAAGCCACACGCGCCATATATCCGCTGTCCTCAAGCATTGAAAGAAAGAAAAACAGCAAGACGATTATCGGCACAAAGCTTAAAATACTGCCTACTCCGCCGAAAACACCGTCGATAATAAGCGAATGAATAATGGGATTTACCATAGCCGCCGACATTGCGTTATCCGCTGCGGCGGTCACAAAATCTATTCCGCTTTGCAAAAGAGACTGCAAATACGGGCCTATAAGCCCGAATGTGAGATAAAACACCAACGACATTATAATAACAAACACCGGAATTGCGGTATATTTACCGGTGAATATTTTATCGAGCCTGCGGCTTCTTATATGGCCTTTGCTCTCACTCGGTTTTATTACGGTCTTCTCGCAAAGAGATTTAATAAAGGAAAAACGCATATCTGCCATGGCGGCGGCACGGTCAAGCCCGTGCTCCGATTCCATTTGCAGAACTATGTGTTCTATCATATCCTTTTCATTTTCGGTAAGCTTTAAAGCATCGGACACGAGAATATCGCCTTCTATCAGCTTGCCTGCCGCAAAACGCAACGGTATTCCCGCCGCCTCGGCATGGTCCTCTATCAGATGCATTATACTGTGAACGGCGCGGTGTACCGCACCGCATTTGCCGTTTTTATCGCAAAAATCGTTTCTGCCGGGGCGCTCCTGATACTTTGCAACGTGCATTGCATGGCGGATAAGCTCATCTACCCCCTCATCCTTGGAAGCCGAAATCGGCACTACGGGGATACCGAGCATTTCCTCCATACGGTTTATAAGCACGGTGCCGCCGTTTTCACGCATTTCGTCCATCATATTAAGGGCGAGCACCATCGGTACATCAAGCTCCATAAGCTGAAGCGTGAGATAAAGGTTGCGCTCTATATTTGTTGCATCAACAATATTTATAATGCCTGTGGGCTTTTCGTTTAAAATAAACTCACGTGATACTATTTCCTCCGAGGTATAAGGTGATAACGAATAAATACCCGGAAGGTCGGTTACAAGTGTGTTAGGCTCACCCTTTATCCTACCGCTTTTTTGGTCTACCGTTACACCGGGGAAATTACCTACGTGCTGATTTGCTCCGGTAAGCGCGTTAAAAAGGGTTGTTTTGCCGCAGTTCTGATTACCCGCAAGGGCAAATGTGAGCGTTTTATTCTTAGGCAGCGGGTTTTCGGTAGCCTTTACGTGATATTTTCCCTCCTCACCGTAACCGGGGTGTGCGGTAAGTGCCGGAAGCTTTTTTGAAGCCTCGGTTTTCACAACACTTTCGCTTTTTACCCTTTGCACCTCGATTTTTTTGGCATCGGCGATACGCACAGTGAGTGAATAGCCGTGAATAAGCAATTCCATAGGGTCGCCCATAGGAGCAAACTTAAGAAGTGTTACCTTGGTATCGGGTATCATACCCATATCGAGAAAATGCTGACGAAGTGAGCCCTTACCGCCTACCGAGGTGATAACAGCACTCTCTCCTGCTTTAAGTTCCGCAAGTGTCATAACAGTGCCTCTTTCTGTGAGTTAGCCACTGCTAACTCCATACGGTATGATACCTCAGAATCGCCCTTTTGTCAAGACTTTTATACTAAAAACATTTGCCTATTCTGTGTGTTTTGCAGTTTGCCGTTTTACCGCAATGATAACAAAGCTCGTTATCCCCCGCCCCTTTTTCAAAAAACTCATTAATATTTGAAACGGTGGTTTCCGCGATATTCGTGAGTGCCTCCTCGGTAAGAAAAGCCTGATGCGAGGTGACTATTACATTTGGCATTGAAATAAGTCGTGCGAGGATATCATCATCTATTATATGCCCCGAAAAATCCTCAAAGAAAATATCCGATTCCTCCTCGTAAACATCAAGACAGGCCGCCCCCACCTTACGGGACTTGATACCGTCAAGAAGCGCCACGGCATCCACAAGTGCGCCGCGTGAGGTGTTGATTATAACAACGCCCTTTTTCATTTTTTCTATTGCCAAGCTGTCTATTATATGATAGCTTTCTTTATTGAGCGGACAGTGAAGCGATATGATATCACTGTTTTTTAAAAGTGTATCCATATCGGTGTATTCAAGGTCATCTTGCGATGGATATTTATCAAAGGCGAGCACATTCATAGAAAAGCCCTTGCATATATCGGCAAAGACGCCCCCTATTCTGCCGGTACCTATAATTCCCACCGTTTTGCCGTGCAAATCAAAGCCGGTAAGCCCCGAAAGACTGAAATTGAAATCCTTTGTTCTTATATATGCCTTATGAATACGGCGTATTGAGGTAAGAAGCATTGCCATTGCGTGCTCAGCAACCGCATAAGGCGAATATGCGGGAACATGAACTATGTGTATCTTTTTGTAGCAGTAGCGCACATCAACATTGTTATATCCCGCACAGCGCAAAGCTATCAGCTTTACGTTAAGCTCACAAAGGCTGTCAATTACCTCGGCATTTACCGTATCGTTAACAAACACGCAAACGCAGTCCGCTCCCCTTGCAAGAGATACAGTATCGGGAGTAAGCTTTGTTTCATAAAACTTGAACTCAAAATCAGAGCCTGCCTTTAAAAAGGACTCCTTATCATAGGGCTTGGTATCAAAGAAAGCTATTTTCATAAATATCTCCTTAAACTTGTTTTGTTTATATTATTGTCAATAAATGTTCACACATACTTAAAAAAGTATGTTATAATAGTTTATAAGGAGTGTGATTATATGAAAAAAGGTATTAAAAAACTTTTGTTGGGTGCGGGAATAACCACCGCGGCAACGGCGGCGGTAAGCGGTGTTTCGTATCTTGTAACAAAAATGCTCGTGCGCGAGGCACTTGACCGCAACGAGCCAAAAACACTCGAAAAAGTTAAAAGCAGGATAGTGGGCAATTTTGCCACCAATCCGCAATATGACGAATATATCGCTGTTGCCGAGGAGTTTAAAAACGATGAATCGCTTAAAACGGTTGAAACAACCGCGAAGGACGGTACAAATCTTGTGGGGCACCTGCTTGTAAATGAAAACGCGAAAAGAATTATTGTGGCTATGCACGGCTGGCGCTCAAGCTGGTATAAGGATTTTTGCACCATAAAGGACTTTTGGTACAACGAAGGTTGCACGGTACTCTTCTGTGAACAGCGCGGTCAGGGTGAAAGCGGCGGCGACTATATGGGCTTTGGTATGACCGAGCGGTTTGACTGTGTTGACTGGGTAAATTACATAAACGAAAACGTAAGCGACAGTTTGCCTATTTACCTTGCAGGTGTTTCGATGGGAGCAACCACCGTTTTGATGGCATCAAACCTTGAAGAGCTTAAAAATGTTCACGGCATTATGGCAGACTGCGGATTTACAAGTCCTAAAGATATATTTAAGTACATAAGCGAAAACAATCTCCACATTTCTTACAGTATCCGCGAGCCGTTTATCAACGCGTTAAGCCGCAGTATGATAAATCTTTCAACCGATGAGTTCTCCACGATTACAGCGCTTTCAAACACCGATATACCCGTTTTGTTCGTTCACGGAACGGACGATACCTTTGTTCCGGTTAGTATGACCTTTGAAAACTATAAGGCCTGTTCTTCCAAAAAGCGCCTGCTTATAGTACCCGGTGCGGAACACGGTTTAAGCTATGCGGTTGATAAGGAGGCTTACGAAAACATAACAAAGGAGTTTTTCGGGGAGTTTGATTAATCAGGAGGGAATTATATGAAAAGAACAGTTCTCTTATTATCTCTGGCACTTATTTTGCTTACGGCAGGCTGCGGTGTTAAAAAACACAAAGTGGTCAATACCGTAAAAGGCAATATGAAAACATACTGCGAAATGTCGGACGGCACATTTGAGGCAAACGGCATCACCTATAAGCACCGGCTTGAAATAACCGGCAGAATGAGTGGTGCGGCAAAGGATTCAACATTTGTTTATTTAAGCAACATTGACGATATCCCCTTTGAAAAAGCTTGGCTTGCCGCAGGCTTCAGCAGTAACACAGCGGATTATTTTGACCCCGATGACGCAATCCTTGTTGAGATGAAATAATTAAAACATAAAAAAATCCCGACTTCAGTCGGGATTTACTTATTATTTTGGCTTAAAGATGTGTCGTAAAAATGCAAAAAATCGTGTGAAATATAGATTTCCCACGATTTTTATTTGATAATTCCGTGCTTAGTTTTTTACTTATGGTGATGAATCAATTATTTGCTATATTTTTTTACTAATTCAACATATTTTTTGGGTGAGATTTGAGTGCTTTTATCAGCCTGATAAAGTTTGTATCCTTTTCCTGAACTATTGACACATATATTTCCGTTCTCCATAAGATACATTGTTGATTTCATTTTTTGCATCGAATACCTTTCAGAGTATTTTCTTCAAGCTGCAAAAACTTGCACTTTCTATGAAAAAGATTATAAAGCCCATAATTGTGCAAAAATAATTGTATTGTTTTTGGCTACCACATTATTGTAAACAAAAGCGCCAAAACACCGACAATGTATTTCCAAGCCGATCCGGATGTCATATCTATATAATTGTCGCTGTATTTCCATTTGCTCAAACTTTTTAACCATTCGGGGAAAAGAGATTCAAAAAAAGAAAAAATCAAACAAATAACAGTTGAAAAAACACAAATTACTGTTGTGCCGACATTAACTCTGACTGTTACACCGAAAACTATTATTTTAAGAATTACAAGTAATAAACATATTAAAACAAACCAACTTTTTCTTAAAAAATAACGCCAAAATATTTTGTTGAGTTTATATCTTTCTCCTGTGTGCTCACTGTAAGGCACATTCGTTATATCATATTTGCAAATTGGACATTCGCAGTGTGCCGATACCGTCATTCCGCAATTTGGGCAATCTTTCAAAAATGTCATGCACGATTACTCCCTTCAAAAATTCCAAATGACATTATTTTGAAATATATTTACCATCAATGTACCGTTTTTGATTTATGTTTCCTTATACTGAACAGCAATTCGGTTTTCAGGGTTAACATCAAACAGATATAGTACAACAAGAAACACCCATTCAAGCGGTTTCATGATGATATAAACTATATCCGAACGAAGTTTTGTGTTTATATACTTTGAAATCGGGAAACCCGTTTTATCATAAAAATTTCTGACAAGTCTGTGAAATTTCGGTGTTTTTTCTTTAATTAAATCTTCAAAGGCATTGGCAATCATAAGCTGCCGATTTACAACAATCAATTCACCGTTTCTTTTTCCCATACGAATAGGTTTTACGAGCTTTTTGTGCCCTGTTGCCGCAACGGTGCATAGGTAATGTCCGGTATGGTCCAATCTCGGTGGTGGAATTTGCTGTGAAAATGTCCATTCGGCAGTATTTGTCCATACCTTTGTAAGTTCGTCCGGTGTTTGACCGAATAAAATCAGTATTATAAGCAGAAAACCGATAAAAATTGCTAAAGCAACAAATCCGAGAACAGGTAAAGAGTATGATTTTAAAAGGATTTTATTTATGCCCGACAGTTCTTCTTTTACAGGTTGATTTTTTCTGTATAATATTTGTTCTCTGATCAGTTTGGCAATAATAATTAAAATATTTATCGGAAAAATGAGCATAAAGTAGTAAGTAAAATCATTCTTTGCAATTTGAATCATAAGAATGATGAGTGTAATAAAAGCCGCATACAGAAAAGCAAATCCGATTACAGTTAAAAGCGGCGGTTGTTTTGATATGGGACAAAGCCTCAAAAAAGTCCACCCCATAATGCCTAAAACAAGGAGTATTGTTAATTGATATAATCTTGAAATGTCAAATGGCGGATATTTGCAGACCTCATCAATAGCCTCATACCACATAACATATGCAATGTTATCGATATTTAAAGCAAGGGTTAAAAACAGTAATCCTATCGGAATTCCAAAACCCTCAACTATATAAATATATTTTTTCTTTGTGGTCTTAAAAAGTTGATATGTATTAGCAATAGTAAAAGTCAAAGGTATAAAGCAGAAAAAAATAAAAGCCAGCATAAAATTTTCATCTCTCCCATAAAAGAAAAACACTATTGTATTTATTATAATACCCCTTTTATTTCTCAATTTCAAGAATATTATAATAACGGTAAATAATGCGATGTTCACCGACATCTTTTATATGAGAGAGCGGTATTTTAAGTACAACATTCTCGTTATTTGATAGGGGGGTGTGCTTGAAACCGCACAAGGTGTGGCAAGTGAAAATAAATTAAAAGAGGCATCATAAAATAAAAATTGACCGCACAGACCAAAGGCCCCCTTGCCTAAAGGGTGATTCCCCACAGTGTGGGGAAATGTCACGAAGTGACAAAAGGGATGGGCCCGTTGGGCTGTCGCCGTTAGGCGACTGGGGGATATTTTTATATTTTGATGTTAATAAATTGACCGCACAAAAAGCGCCCCTCGCCTAGAGAAAAATATATTAGCAGAACAAACTAACGGCCCCCTTGCCTAAAGGCGGCTGTCGCCGTTAGGCGACTGCGGGATATGATAGATTCTACGCTGTGAAAAAATAGGTCAATTTGTTCGTAGAAAACCGAAAGAGTATCCCTCCACCACTTCGTGGTCCCCCTCCCTTTAGGCAAGGGAGGCGTTAGCCCGTGCAATCAATCTATATTGTGCGTATCGGCAAGGGAGAAATTAGTTACTGCTCTTCATTTAATCCTTGCTTAACGATATTGCCGTTCTCCGTAAGATAATAAGCTTTGTCGGTTACTTCTTTAATCTATAATTTGATAATCAAATGACCAGCCAAATGATTCTCTTTCTTTTTTATTTCTTTCCAATATTTCATGGAATATTGAGATATCTTTGTTAAATTCATCGGATAAACTTTTTTCGCCCTTAATAACAACCTTGTCTGCATCGCATTCACTCCAAAGCATGTCCCAAAATGCATCCCAATTGTGACCACATTCATCATCAAAGCCGAAAGCAATTCTGATTTTTTCGTGAATATCGTATACATATTTGCATCCGGTCAAATCCAATTCAATTATTTTCATAAAATACCCTCCTTATATGATTTCATAAAATGTTTCGTAATTAACACGCACTATGAATCGCCAAATTCGGCTTTGATTCTTTCGTTAACTCTGGCATCCATTCCGTTAGGCAACAGCTTTAAATCTTCTTCCTTTATCGCAAAGTCACCTATCGGAGAGTGTTCGCCCCATAAATCAAAAAATACATCCCAAGTTCCGTCTGAGGATTCTTCCAACCAAATAACTCCCTGCATTCCTTTGTGGAGACCATTTTTTGCATATTCATCTTTTTCTACTGTTAATTCTACGCAATCAAGATATTTCATATTATTTTCCTCCGTATGGCGTGTTTAATCTTATTTCACCGTTTGGGTAAACCATAAATCCCGCATCAAATGATACATTATCATTTGAATTTCTGTTTGGTATTTCGATTCTTATGCTTATCCTTTGACCGTATTTATTTAAAAACCTAATTTGTAATCTCCTGCAATATACTTTTTAAGTCCTTGCTTTTCGATTTCTGATTTTAAATAATTTGAGTCAGTTACATCGTAACCCCATGAATGGAACATTTTTTCCTTACCGTGTGTTTCTTTACCTTGTGTGTTGAATAGATATGGGTCAAACTTTCGGTAATCAGCAAAAACTTTTGCTTTTGCTTCCACTTCACTATGCGTTATATTTTCCAAAATGCAGTGGCAAAAGGCATGGTGAGGGTGCGGTGGGTGATTATCAACCTTGAAAAAACAACCGTCAAGCATCAGACATTCGGGACAGTGGTTATCACTTAAATTTCTGTGCACCCACTTAACCCAATCGTAAGGTTCACCCCATAGCCCTTATAAGAATTTGCTTAAACTAAAATCCATTTGTTATAATACTCCTTTCCTTTTTGGATTTCAAGAATATTATAATTATAAATAATGCGACATTCACCGAAAATATGCTTGAAACCGCACAGTCGGTTGCAAATGAAAATAAACTCAAAGATGCATCGTAAAATAAAAATTGACCGCACAAACAAAAGGCCCCCTTGCCTAAAGGGGGCTGTCTGCGAAGCAGACTGGGGGATATTTTTATATTTTGATGTTAATAAATTGACCGCACAAAAAGCGCCCCTCGCCTAGAGGGGAGAGGGCCGACCGCAGGTTGGCGAGGGGATTTCAATATATTCTGCGCTGTGAAATAATTTGTCAATTTGTTCGCAGTAAACCGAAAGAGTATCCCTCCACCGCAAGCGGTCCCCCTCCCTTTAGGCAAGGGAGGCATTGGTTACTGCTCTTCCTTTGATTTCTACATATAAATCTTGCCAAAATAAATCGGTATGCTATGATTTGTTTGCGTTTTTTGTGCGACTGCTTCGGTGGTCGCATTTTTTGTATACCGAAAACCACGCGATAGTCGCGTGGTTCAAAAAAGGTTAACCGATGGACAAAAAATCCCCCGTTTGTGATAAAATAGCAGAGACCTGCCAGACAAAACTAAAAACACAAACGGAGGATTTTTTATGAAAAAAGAAAATGTTGATGTAACAAGATTAGCCACACAAAGTGGGATGGCAAGTACCGTAGAAGGAGAAGTATGCTCTGACCATATACTGCTGGTAAGACGCTATGCGTGGGATTTTATTGCGGTAAATATTTGTCGGGACCGTCCACCTTGTAATAGGGAGTGGGATGTTCCAGAAGGTCAAGCACGGCATCTGCGTCTTTGCTGCCGCAGAAGAGCAATCGGTTGCTTTCCTTCATTACGGCGTCTTCAATGGCACGGTCCAGCATCGGCAGAAGCGGATCAAAATACCCGTTCACGTTGAAAAAAGCGATGGGCTTTTGATGAAGTCCTAACTGTTTAAGGGTTAGCATTTCAAAAATTTCATCCAAAGTGCCAAGCCCGCCCGGCGTGACGATAAACCCATCGGCTTTGGCGGCCATCAGCATTTTGCGTTCGCTCATGGTTTCGGTGAAAAGCAGTTCGTCACAACCGTCGTAAAGAATGCCGTCCACATTAAAAAAGCGCGGCGAAATACCGACGATCTTGCCGCCGCCGCTTTTGACGCCGCGGGCAACGGCACCCATCATGCCGGAACCGCCGCCGCCGAAGATCAGCGCGTGACCGCGTTCGGCCAAACGACGTCCCAACTGTTCACCGGCCTCGGTGTAGAGCGACGGCAGACGGTTTGAAGAGGCACCGTATACGCAAATGTTCATAACCATTCCTCCAAGTGTAGTGTTGTTCCGTTCAAAACGGCTTCGGTCAGCGTGTCACCGCGATAGTCCAGCCGAAGGGAAAAGAAAGGCTGATCGGGATCGTTAAGAAGTTTCAGAAAGATCTTGTCACCCTGCCAGATGGGAAGCGTAAGCAGGGTTTCTTTGTTTACCCATTCCAGCGTTCCCTCGTCACAGTCGGTCAGGGTGCCGGTGAAAGAATCACTGGTAAACAGGTGCATCCACTCGGTTTCCCACCGGTCGGAAACAAAGGTGACAAGGCCGCGGTAACGGCAGGAAAGAAGCGTCAGTCCCGTTTCTTCCAGCACCTCGCGGGCGTTGCACTGTTCGGGACTTTCCTTATCCTCAAATTTTCCGCCGATGCCGACCCATTTGTCGCGGTTGAGATCGTTCTCTTTTTTGACGCGGTGGAGCATGAGATAGCATCCGTCTTTTTCGATGTGACAAAGGGTGGTGTTTCTCATGACGGCGATTTCTCGCTTCCCGTGAGTTCTTCTTCGGATTTTCCCTCGTCACCGGTGTAGCCGTCCAGATAGAAAATGGCGGTGTCCTTGTTGGCGGAATCGAAGATGAAGGCGGATCGTAGCCATGTCGTT
>JAZUGP010000036.1:0-32014 GCA_045641225.1 Acutalibacteraceae bacterium | reverse complement strand
GAGTGCTCCTCGGCTGTAACTATACAACCGGTTTCCTTTGCCGCCTTAATGATTATCTCCTCGTCAAGCGGCTTTATGGTGGCTATATTTACTACCCTTGCGGTTATTCCCTCTGCGGCTAACAAGTCGTGTGCGATAAGCGCCTCGTTTACCATAAGGCCGGTGGCAACTATCGTAACATCGGCGCCCTCTTTTAAGCAAACGCCCTTACCTATTTCAAACTTATAGCTGTCATCAAATATCACCGGAACGGCAAGCCTGCCGAGTCTTATATATACGGGGCCGTCATGGTTAATGGCGGCTCTTACCGCAAGCTTTGCCTCGGTATAGTCGGCGGGGTTGAGTATTGTCATACCCGGTATTGTGCGCATAAGTGCTATATCCTCACAGCATTGGTGGGTTGCGCCGTCCTCACCTACCGAGATGCCGGCATGGGTGGCGCCGATAACAACGGGGAGGTGTGGATAACCTATCGAGTTTCTCACCTGCTCGAAAGCACGGCCCGCGGCAAACATGGCAAAGCTGCTCGCAAACACCCTTTTACCGGTTGACGCTATACCCGCGGCAATACTCATAAGGTTTTGTTCGGCAATACCGCAGTTATAAAATCTTTCGGGAAACTCTTTTTTAAACTTACCTGTTTGTGTGGCGGCGGCAAGGTCGGCATCGAGTACTACAAAATCTTCTCTCTCTTTACCGAGCTCTACGAGTGTTTCTCCGTATGCCGCTCTTGTTGCAACGGTTTTTATTTCAGACATATTATCTCTCCCCCAAATCAAAGTGAAGCCTTATAGGCATTAAGCTCGGCAAGTGCCTGTGCGGTCTGTTCGTCATTCGGGGCGCTTCCGTGCCACGAAACCTGATTTTCCATAAACGAAACGCCCTTGCCCTTTACGGTTTTGGCAATTATCGCTACCGGCTTATCAACCGTTTTTGCTTCCTTTAAGGCGGCTTCTATCTCATCAAAGTCGTTGCCGTTTATCACTATTGTGTGCCAGTTAAACGCCTCAAACTTTTTATCCAGCGGCTCGGGTGAGTTAACCTCGGCTATGGTGCCGTCTATCTGCAAATTATTAAGGTCAACGAAAGCGGTGAGGTTTGAAAGCTTTTTATTGCCGGCGAACATTACCGCCTCCCAAACCTGACCTTCCTCCGTTTCGCCGTCACCGAGCAGAGTGTAAACACGGTAACGGTCACCGAAATGCTTTGCGGAAAGCGCCATACCGCACGCTGCCGAAATGCCCTGACCGAGTGATCCGGTGGACATATCAACGCCGGGTATCTTTTTCATATCGGGGTGGCCCTGAAGCAGAGCACCGACATGACGAAGCTTTAAAAGCTCGCTTTTATCAAAATAACCTCTTGCGGCAAGTGTTGCATAAAGCGCGGGTGCCGCATGTCCCTTAGACAGTACAAAGCGGTCGCGCTCGGGGTCGCGTGGGCTTTGAGGATTTATATTCATTTCCTCAAAATACAGATATGTGAGTATCTCCGCCGCGGACAGCGAACCGCCCGGATGACCCGATTTTGCGGCGTGTGTACCCTCGATTATGCCGATTCGTACATCTGCCGCGATTTTTTTAAGTTCTCTTTTTCTTGCACTTTCCATTTTAAGAAATCCTTTCTTAAAGTTACTCTATAAAATCAGCTGTCTTGCCGTTTTTACCCTTTTCACATTGCTTTAAAAAATCGGAAAAATATTTCGGAAGCTCGCTCTCAAACTCCATATATTCTCCCGTTCTCGGATGGATAAACCCGAGCTTTTTTGCGTGCAGACACTGACCGTTTAAGGCTTTTATTACCTTTTTCGGCCCGTAAACCGGATCGCCCGCAACGGGATGCCCGATGTGCGCCATATGCACCCTTATCTGATGTGTTCTGCCCGTTTTAAGCTTAAGTCTCAGGTGGGTGAACCCACCGAAATCGGTTATCACGCTGTATTCGGTATAGGCATTTTTGGAGTTTTTATCGGTTACCGCCATCTGCTTGCGCTTTACGGGATGCCTGCCTATCGGCGCATCCACAAACCCCTTTGATACCTTAAAGCCGCCGTAAACCACAGCTTCATACTCACGTGTAAAGCTGTGGTCTTTTATCTGTGCGGCAAGACCGTTGTGGGCAAAATCATTTTTTGCCACCATCAAAAGTCCGCTTGTATCTTTATCAATCCTATGTACTATTCCGGGGCGAAGCACTCCGTTTATTCCCGAAAGCGAACTGCCACAGTGGTACATAACCGCATTTACGAGTGTGCCCTCGAAATTACCCGCGGCAGGGTGTACCACCATTCCCTTAGGCTTGTTCACAACAAGCAGGTCGCTGTCCTCATACACTATATCAAGAGGAATATCCTGTGCCTTTACATCGTAAGGCTCAGGCTCGCTTACCGATATTTCAGCGCGGTCGCCCGCCTTTATCTTATAGTTTTTATCCTTTGTATCGCCGTTTACCGAAACGCCGCCCTCAAGTATTATCTTTGCCGCGGCATTCCTTGTGATACAAAGTGTCCCCGCCGTGAAAACATCAAGCCGGCAGGGCTCGCCCTCGTAATTAAGACTTACCGTCTTCATCGTTTTCGAGAGCCGCCATAGAAAGACGGCTTTTTGACCTGCTTTCTCTTATCATATCAATAACAAAATACAAAATAAGCAGTGCCGCGCCTATCACAACTCCGCAGTCCGCAATGTTGAACACGGGGAACTTCGGCATAAAGGTAAAATGGATAAAATCCACAACCTCGCCACCGTAGAAAATGCGGTCATACATATTTCCGAGTCCGCCGAAAAGCACTATGCTTATCGCCCAAAACAAAAGCTTATGCTTTGAGCCGTATTTTAAAAGAAGCGCTATGCAGGCAAGCATAACAACACCCGTAACCGAAATAAGCAGCCAGGTTTTCCCGCTCATCATACCCCACGCCGCACCGCCGTTGCGAACATAGGTGAAGTCGATAAGTCCCTTGATTATCTGCTTTGACTCTCCGGTGGGTCCTGACGGATTTGCCGCAACGGTAAGTATTTTTGTATATCTGTCCGCGCCGAAAAGCAGAGCACCTGTTAAAAGCGCCAATATATAAGATATCACAGTATCACTCCGTAAAAATTATTCGTCCTCTTCTTCATCATCGGCAACAAGCGGCTTAAAAGCGCCGAAATCAAGTTGAGGCGACTTTTTGCTCTCGTTTTCGGGAGCTGCTTCCGCGGTTTCCTCAACCGCTTCCTCAACCGCTTTTTCAACCGTTTCCTCGGCTGCTTCCTGTTCCGCTTCGGGCTCCTGCGCCGACGGCTCCTCCACAAAGCTTGCAGGGTCGGGAGCGGCGTTAAAGTCGGATTCAAGCACCTTTGCTATCTCCTCGGGAGACATCGGCACCTCATCGGGTATGCTTTCAAACAATGCAGTATGCTTTTTGTAAAGCTCTGCCACCTCTTTCTTAAGGCTGATTATATCGAGCTTAAGACGGTTAAAGGCACGCTGCTGTCTTGCAATGCTGTCGTTCGTGGCACGCTCTATTGCAGCCTTTTTGCCCTCAAGGAGCTTCTCGGTTTTATCATAATCCTGCTGAAGCTTATCCTTTTTGGCGGCTGTGCTCGCCTCAAGCTGCTTTAACACATCGTCCTCGCGCGTTTTTATATCACTGATATGCTCCTCGGCGCCCGAGATTATCTCCTGTGATTTCTGCTTTGCATCATTTATGATGCTGTCGGCAAGGGTTTGAGCGCTTATGAGCACATTTTGTATGCTCGATTCGGATGCCTTATACTGCTCAATCTCCGCCGAAAGGGTCTCGATTTTCTTGGAAAGCTCTCTTGCGGTACGCTCGAACTGGTCATAATCAACCTCAATCTTATCGAGGAGGATATCAACCTCCTCCTGCTTGTAGCCGCCTACCGATTTTGAGAACTTTACGTTTCTGATGTCCTTTGAAGTAAGCATTGCCATTTCTCCTTTTACATAAATTTAAAATATTCGATGATTATTCTGCCCTTGCGGGATTTATCCGTTACCGAACCTATCCTTACCCTGCCTTTTCCTTTAAGACAAAGCTTTTGCCCCGATGATACCGCCGCCGTGAGCTTTGTTACCGCCATACCGTCAAGCGAAACAAGTCCCGCCTCGATAAGCTCAGACGATTTATTTCTTGAAAGCGAATAGACGGCGCTCACAACACAGTCAAGCCGCAGTGACGATACCGTTGAGGTAAACCGCTTTTCGGTATCGGCATCGGGCAGGCGCGAGGTTACACCCTTTTTGACATCCACACCCACAGACCCTATCTTGCTTATCTGCGATACAACAAAATCGGCTATTTCTTTTTTTAAAAACATCACGGCATAGCCGTCACCCGCTAAAATATCGCCCACACACTCTCTTGCTATTCCGAGCGCCATAACCGAGCCTAAAAAGTCACGGTGGGCAAGTGAATAGTTTTTTGAATAGGTGAAGCTTACGGGGGTTATCGGGTACACGGGATTTTCACATTCGGCAGTGTGCACGCAAAGCATTGTTCGCTCGGCATCGGTGTGACCGCCGAAAAAATCATAGCATATTCTTTCCTTTTTAAGCACCGAGTCACAAAGGGCAACCTCTGTGGGTGTTACAAATCCCAAAAACTGCGGTGCTCCCGTGCGGTCGGCACGGGTAACAAGGTCACTTATTCTTGCGGATAAAAGCCCCGTATCCATTAAAAGTCGAACTTGTTTTCGCCGTAATCGTCAAGCAACAGCTCGCCCATAAGACCCACATCGTGTGCGGCGATTATATATGTGCTTGTGGCAACCTTGCGGAAGGTACCGTGGTTTGCATAAGCCACACCGCCCAAAAAGTCGATTATTCTTCTCGAAAGCTCGCGGTTTGCGTTTTCAAGATTAAGTACTACCGTTCTTTTCTCGTTTAAGTGGTCGGCTATCGCCGTAACATCATCAAAGCGGTCGGGTTTAACAAGCACAACCTGAACCTGAGGAGTCTGCTGTGCGGCAGATGATTTATCCGAGCGCACCCTAAAGCTCCTGAGTGGCTCGCTTTTAGACCTTTGGGTCTCAAATATGCTGTCCTGATTTGCGGCTTCCTCGCCGTTTTCCAGCTCATCATCCTCGTACTCATCGTCATCGGGGATGGTCATAATGTTCTTGATACGGTCAAATACACTCATTTTCTTTCTCCTTATTTTTGCTTGTGTAATTTATCAGATGGTATTGTAGTTTCTTTTCCCGAAAAGTGCCGTGCCTATCCGAACAAGATTTGCACCCTCGGCGATGGCTGCCTCAAAATCGTCCGACATACCCATCGACAAAATATCCATACTACTATTATCCGTTTTTTTGCTCTCAATGTCAACAAACAGTTTTTGCATTTTTGCGAAATATTTGCGGTTGGCATCTGGTGTTTCGGCAATCGGCGGAATAGCCATAAGCCCGCGGATGAAAACACCGTCAAGCTCAGCCATATCATAAAGGGCTTTTTCAAGCTCCTCTGCACAAAAGCCCGACTTGCTTTGCTCTTTGCCGATATTTATTTCGAGCAGTATGTTTGCGGTAATTCCCGCCGCTTTTGCCTGCTTTGAAATCTCTTTGGCAAGGTGGAGTGAGTCCACCGAGTGAATAAGCTCCGCCTTTTCTATAATATTTTTAACCTTGTTGGTTTGCAGATGCCCTATAAAATGCTTATGGCAGGGTAAATAAAAGCCGTATTTTGAAACGAACTCCTGCACCCTGTTTTCACCGATATAGTTTATTCCGCGCTCTATCGCGTGGTTTACCGTTTCGATATCCTGCGTTTTAGTGGCGGCAAGCAATATTATGTCCTCCGCGTTTTTGCCCGCTTTTTTTGCGGCGGCGGCAACCTTTTCCTTTACCGTTTCATAATTTTCGTCGAATATCTTAACCGACGAGTTTTCCGTCATATAGCTTCTTTCCTTTCACAACTACCTCATCGTAAAGCCGCAGTACGTTTTTGTTGCTTTTTTCCTGACTGCATACAACAAAATCATCGGTGCTGTATATCACGGTTGTGGGTATGAACTTAAGCTTTGCGCCCGATACCACGTAAACTCCCGTTTCCGAGGATACCACGTGAAGCGCTTTTTTCGGCACTTTGAGTCCGCTGTAGCTCTTGCTTATCACCGTTACCGACATATTCCGCACAAGCGCAAGGTCATTGCTCATTTGGTCGCAGGCAAGTATAAGCACCGCGCCTGCCTTACCGCTCGGCATATTAACCTGCTTTACCGTAACCGAAAGCTCGGGGCAGTTGCTTATATTGGTTTTAACCGTAAGCATATCGCCCGCCTTGTATTTAAGGGATTCGTTTACCGAAAGCGGGGCGGCAATATACCACTCATAGTCCGAAACTATTTTGCCCACGATATCCTTATCCGACTTTATCGGGTGCACCGAGGATAAAATCTCAGGTGTTATCGCATCGAGCTTGTCACCGCTTAAAATCTCCTCATAGCCGTCCTTCGACGAAACAAAATATCCCGACTGAGGTGCCCTTATATAACCCTTTGCGGCAGGCAAAGAAGCGTTGAGAGAGGCAAGCTCGCTTTCAAGGGCTGCCAGCTTTTCATCAAAGCTTATCTGCTCGCCCGTTACCATCTGACGCCGGTTTACCGCCGATAAAAATGCGTTCAGGTTTTCGTTTGTGTTTTTGATATTACCGCCGTTTGTATCCCTTATAAGACTGTTAAGCCCCGTATCCACCTTGGAGTTTATTATATCAAGGTCGGCGGCGGTGCGGTCGTTATAGGATGTTATCTCCTTAATGTCCGCTATGCGGTCGTTAAGCTCGTTTATGCGGTTTACGGTTGCCGATGCGCCCGAATCGCCGTAAAGCGAGGCGATTATTCCGCCCTTTGCCACACGGGTGCCGTTTTGAGTAACAAAATGCAGCGCTCCGCTGTCCTTTGAGGTGATTATGCTTTCGTTTCTTATAACGGTGGCATTAAGCCGCACCCCGTCATTAGTTTCAAAATATTCGGCGCTTTCGGTAACTATGGGCTTGTAAGCCGAGCTGTAAAACTGATGGATAACAAATACCGCGGCTATAACAAGCAGAATATATTTAATTACCTTGTTACCCATTTTTAAGGTTCCTTTCTATTACTTTAAGTGCCTCCGATACGGTATCGGGGGTGACATCGGGATATATCCAGTTTATGCGGCCGTCCCGCCTGAACCAAGTGAGCTGACGCTTTGCGTATCTTCTTGTTGACTGCTTGAGATTTTCGGCAGCTTCGGTAAGGGTTATTCTGCCCTCAAAATATGCAAACAACTCCTTATGACCTATTGCCTGCAGGGCACCGCTGTTTTTTATAAGCTCCTTTTTTTCGTAAACTGCTCTCGCTTCGTTTACAAGACCGTTTTCAAGCATTATATCCACGCGTTTGTTTATTCGGTCGTAAAGCTTTTCACGGTCACGGTAGTTTATGCCTATCATAATAAAATCATAGGGGCTTTCGTTAAGCTTTGAAAGCTTGTTTTGTACCGTTTTTGTTTTGCCCGTGCTTTCATATATTTCAAAGGCACGCACTATCCTGCGGCGGTCATTTGGATGAAGAAGCGATGCCGCATCGGGGTCAAGCGCTTCAAGGCGTTTTAACATTTCCTCGCCGCCCGACCTGTCATACTCGGCATATAACCGCTCACGCAAATCATAATCGGTTTTTTGCTCAATATAGCTTATATTATCGGCAAGCGCGCTTATATAAAGCCCCGTGCCGCCGGCGACTATCGGTGTTTTACCTCTTTTTACCGTGCTTTCGATACACTCTCTTGCCGCGGCAACATATTCGGCAACGGTATACTTTTCGCCGAGGCTTAAAAACTCGAGCATATAGTGCTTTATTCCCTGCATTTCATCATCATCGGGAGCGGCAGAGGCAATATGTATTCCCTTATATATCTGCATTGAGTCGGCGCAGATAACCTCACCGTCAAGCCTTTTGGCAAGCTCCACCGCAAGCGCTGTTTTACCGCTCGCCGTGGGACCCTGTATGCAGATTACCTTGTTCTTAATATCCATCACTGTATTCTTCCGAAATGCTTTTCGAGGTCGCGTTTTTTAAGCTCAAACGCAACCGGTCTGCCGTGCGGACAGTACATAACCTCTCGGTCGCAAAGCACCTTTTTCGCAAGGTTTAAAAGCTCGGTACTGCTGTTTGTACCGCCTGCCTTTATAGCCGCCTTGCAGGAAACGGTGTGATATATGCGGTCAAGCGCCTCTAACTGCACACTGCCGCGCGCGGTAAGGCTTTCCGCCGCTTCCTCTATCACCGCCGCAACATCCTCGTGCTTAAGCATCGCCGGTACGGCTCTTATTATCACCGTGCCTCCGCCGAAATCCTCTGCTTCAATGCCTGCCTTTTTGAGCAGCTCCGTGTTTTCGTTTACCGCAAGATACTGCGAAGCCTCAAGCCTCACCGTAACGGGCACAAGAAGCTGCTGCACCTCGGTTTCGGCACTGCTTTTAAGCTTGTTGAAAAGTATCCGCTCGTGAGCGGCGTGCTTATCTATAAGAAAAACGCTATCACCCTTTTGCACCGCTATGTATGTTTTAAACATCTCGCCGATATAGATAATGTCCTCATCGGGCAGGTCTGTTTTTTCTGCGTGGTTTGTTTCGGCTTTTTGGGGTACAGTCTGCTTTTTTGCAGACATCTCCGTTTTTTCGGGGACCTGCGCCTCGTAATATCTAATAGGCGCTTTCTCAGGCTTTTGTTCGATTTTTACCTCGGGCTCATAGTCTACACTCACATCGGTAAGTCTTGTTACCTTTTGCGGCGCCGCTTTGCCTATCACACTTTCAAAGCTTTCATTTTCTTCCCTTTTATCGGTTTTAAGCACCGTTTGGCGGTACTCCTCCACCGACATACGGTTTGCCACCGACTGCTTTGCGGGTTTTATAACGGGACGGGTATCAAGGTTTGTGAGCGCACTCTTTACCGCCGAATATACCGCATCGAATATCCGCTTTTCGTCCGAAAAACGAACCTCGGTTTTGGCGGGGTGAACGTTAACGTCCACAAGTCCCGCCGGCATAGTCACATTAAGCACAAAGGCAGGATATTTCCCCACCATTGCACTGTTTTTATATGCCTGCTCAGCCGCGGCACTCACCGTGCCCGAGCGGACAAGTCTGCCGTTTAAAAATACAAACTGCATCGCCTTTGAGGGACGGCAGAACACCGGCTTGCAGATATAACCGCCCACACCTATTCCGTTAAGGTTGCCCGATACCTCTATAAGAGAGTTTGCAAACTCTCTGCCGAGCACCGAGTATATCGCCGAAATAAGCTTACCGTCCCCCGAGGTGGTAAGGCATACCTTACCCTCTCTTATGAACTTAAAGGCTATTTCGGGGTGGGAAAGCGCCGCGCGTTCAACAACATACATAACGGCGGTGCCCTCCGAAACGTCCTTTTTAAGAAACTTCATTCTCGCAGGGGTGTTATAGAACAAATCGCGGATTATTATTGTTGTGCCGTCAGGACAGCCGGCATCCTCGCACAAAATCTCCCTGCCGCCCTCTATAACATAGTGGGTGCCTGAGAGCGCACCCTTTGTTTTGGTGAACATCTCGGTTTTTGATACACTCGCCGTTGCGGCAAGCGCCTCTCCGCGAAAGCCGAGGGTTAAAATACCGTCAAGGTCGGCGGCGGTTTTTATTTTGCTTGTTGCGTGGCGCAAAAAGGCGGTGGGAACATCCTTACTGTCTATACCGCATCCGTCATCGGTGACACGCATATAAACGGTGCCGCCGCGGTTTATTTCAACCGTTATGTGCTTTGCGCCGGCATCTATTGAGTTTTCAACCGTTTCCTTTATTACCGAAGCAGGTCTTTCAACAACCTCGCCCGCGGCGATAAGCTCGGCGATACTCTGCGGCAGTACATTTATCTGCGGCATATTTTGTTCCCTCCCTTAATAATCAAATATTCTTTGCCTTGTTTGAAAGCTCCGAAAGAACCGAAAGCGCCTCAATGGGCGTGAGTGTGTTTACATCAACGGCGCGAAGCTCATCGGCTATTTCCGCCGCGCCCTGCGATGCGAAAGACATCTGGCTTGACTCTTCCCTTACCTTTTTATAGGTAACGGTGCCGTTTTCCTCGGTTTGCTTAAGTATCTTTTTGGCGCGGTCGATAACCGTTTTGGGTATACCGCTTAAGCTCGCAACCTCGATACCGTAGCTTTCATCGGCGCCGCCGCGGACTATCCTGCGCAGGAAAATAATATCGTCTCCGCGTTTTTTGGCGGCAATATTGTAGTTTTTAACACCCGAAAGCTCGTCCTCCATGGCAGTAAGCTCATGGTAGTGGGTGGCAAAGAGCGACTTTGCGCCGAGCTTGTGCTTATCGTTTACATATTCAAGCACCGCGCGCGCTATCGACATACCGTCAAAAGTGGAGGTACCCCTGCCTATCTCGTCAAGAATAAGCAGGCTGTTTTTGGTCGCGTTTTTGATAATATCGGCAACCTCGCTCATCTCCACCATAAAGGTGGACTTGCCCGATGCAAGATCGTCCGAAGCGCCCACCCTTGTGAACACGGCATCCACTATGCCTATCTGCGCCATGGAAGCGGGCACGAAAGAGCCTATCTGTGCAAGTATCACTATAAGCGCCGTCTGACGCATATATGTGGATTTACCCGCCATATTCGGCCCCGTTATAACGGCACAGCGGTTTTCGTTGTTATCAAGCAGAGTGTCGTTTGCCACAAACGGTGTGGGCAAGAGCTGTTCGATAACGGGGTGGCGGCCGTCCTTTATCCTTATAACACCGCTGTTGTCCACCGTGGGACGGCAATAGTTGTTATCAACCGCAACTGTGGCAAGTGAAACAAAGAGGTCCAGTCTTGCAACGGCGGCGGCGGTAATGCGGAAACGGGCGGCGGCCTCGGCGCATTTATCCCTTATCTGTGAAAAAATCTCATATTCAAGTGCTGTCACCCTGTCCTTTGCGGAAAGCACACGGGTTTCAAGCTCCTTTAACTCCTCGGTTATGTATCGCTCACAGTTTGTAAGCGTTTGTTTTCTTATGTAGTTTTCGGGAACCCTGTCAAGAAAAGAGTTTGTGACCTCGATATAGTAGCCGAACACCTTGTTGTATCTCACCCTTAAGTTTTTGATACCCGTTCTCTCGCGCTCGGCGGCTTCTATCTCGGTGAGGTTTCCCGTACCGCTCGACATATCCCGTCTTAATGTGTCAACCTCGGCGCTGTAGCCTTCCTTTATCAGCTTGCCTTCCTTTAACACTATCGGGGCATCATCACTTATCGCGCTGTCTATAAGCTCGGCGATATCGGTAAGCTCGTCTATATCGGCGCATATTTTTCTGAGCAGTTTACACTCCGCGCCGTTTAAAAGGCTTTTGATGTAGGGAAAACGGTGGGCTGTGGCGGACAGCGCAAGCAGGTCGCGTGCGTTGGCGGTGCCGTATATCGTTTTGGTAACGATACGCTCAATATCCCTTATACCGTCAAGATATTCCGCAGCCTCACAGCGCAAAAGGGTGTTTGAAGCAAGCTCCTCCACCGCGTTCTGCCGTGCCGATATTTCGGCTACCGATAAAAGCGGCTTTTGAACAACGCTTCTTATAAGGCGCTTGCCCATCGCCGTTTTGGTTTTATCTATAACCCATAAAAGACTGCCTTTTTTGGATTTCTGCCGCATGGTTTCGTAAAGCTCGAGATTTCGGGCGGCGGTGCCGTCAAGCCGCATAAACTGAGCCTCGGTGTAGATGTCCACCTCGTTTACGGCGGCGGTTTCACTCCTGCCCGTTTCGCGCATATAATCAAGCGCGGCACCTATTGCTTTTTGCAGGGGAGAAGACGTGTTAACACCTATGCTTTCGGGAGAAAGTACCTTAAAGTTTTTGCAGATAAGCTCCTTTGTGTACACACCGTCAAAGCAGTTATCATCTCTCACGGTAACAAGTCCCTCGTATCTTTCGGTAAGCGCCGATGATATTTCAGATGCGTTTTTAAACCTATCGGTAACGAGCAGCTCGCTCGGGTTGTAACGGGTGATTTCGGAGAGTATCCGCTCGCAGAGGTTGTCCCCCGCGATTTCGGTTGCGTGGCATTCACCCGTTGAAACATCGGTAAAGCAAACGCCTGCGAGGTTTTCCTCGGCAAAAACGCTTGCGAGATAGTTGTTTTTGGACTCATCAAGCATACTGTTTTCAACCACGGTGCCCGGTGTGATAACCCTTATAACCTCACGCTTTACAAGTCCCTTTGCTTTTGCGGGGTCCTCGGTCTGCTCGCATATAGCCACCTTATAACCCTTTTCCACAAGTCGCGCTATATATCCCTCACAGCTGTGATACGGCACTCCGCACATGGGAGCGCGTTCGTCCATACCGCAGTCCTTACCCGTAAGGGTCAGGTCAAGCTCCTTTGACGCAAGCTTTGCATCGTCATAAAACATCTCGTAGAAATCTCCGAGCCTGAAAAACAAAATGCAGTCGCTGTTCTGCTCCTTTATGGTCATATACTGACCCATCATAGGTGAAAGCTCAGTCATACGGTACGCCCCCTTTCTTTAAAACCGTTATTTATCAGTGACAGCCGCCGCAGGACTCACAGCTGCCGGTGCAGTTGTGTACCTCGGGCTCGCAGGTGGCGGGGTCGGCGCCCTCTACACACTGCATAATAACACTGTTGATATCGTTGAGCATAGCGTCAAGTCCTGCCTTGGCGGTATTATATTCAAGCATTGATTTGCTTGACATAACCGCGCTGTAGATTTTGCGGAGCTGTTCGTTAAGCTCTGCTATTTTTTCCTCATCGCGCTGTTCTTTTTCGGTTTCCTGCTCAAGATTCATTCTCGTTACATTAAAATCGCCTATAAGCTTTTGAAGCTCAACATCATTATCGTTTGCAAGCTTTGCCTTTGCGTAGGCGATAAATCTTTCGTCCTTTTGAATTTCGGCGCCGAGCGCTCTAACACTTTCAAGAATTGCCATTTTGATTTTTTCCTTTCAGATTTTGATTTTTTATACTAATTCGGCTGTAACGCCGTTTTGATAACCCGTTATTTTAACATCCGCAAAGCTTCCGATAAGCTTTTCATCGCCCTTAAGCTCAACCGATATGCCGTTTGAAAGCTTGCCCGATAAAAAGCCTTCCTCTCTGCCCTTTTCCTCGATAAGCACCCTTAATGTCTTCCCCTCAAACGAGGTTTCGATTTCTCTGCCTATCGGCTCCTGTGCCTTTAAAAGCTCATCAAACCAAACACCCTTTTCTTTTCTTGTTACCTTATCCTCCATAACCGCCGCCGGAGTATGCGGGCGCTTTGAATAGATAAAGGTAAAAAGGGACATAAACCGAACATTCTTTACAAGCTCCACCGTCTTTTTAAAATCCTCATAGGTTTCACCGGGGAAGCCGACTATTATATCGCTTGTAAAGGTGACATCGGGTATTTTTTTCTTGGCATAGTTTATAAGCTCGAGATAACTCTTGCTGTCATACCTGCGATTCATTGCTTTAAGCACCCTGTCCGACCCGCTCTGAAACGGCAGATGCAAATGCCGTTCCACCTTTTCGCATTCGGCTATCGTGTCGATAAGCTCCTTTGTGCAGTCTTTGGGGTGGGAGGTCATAAACCTTATCCTGAACTCGCCCTTAATACCGTTTATCATACGTATAAGGCCCGAAAAGTTTATATTGCGTGAAAGCCCTTTACCGTAGGAGTTCACATTTTGTCCCAAAAGCATTATTTCCTTGTATCCGCCCTCTACCGCCGATTTTACCTCGGATAAAATCTGCTCGGGCTCCCTTGAACGCTCCCTGCCGCGAACATAGGGCACTATACAGTATGTACAGAAATTATCGCATCCGTACATTATCGGGATAAATGCCTTTAGCCTGCCGTCCCTCACCGTGGGGATATCCTCCACAATGTCAGTATTTTCAAGTGACAGCTCATAAACCCTCTTGTGATTTTCAAGCACTCTGTATACAAACTCGGGCAGGCGGTAAAGCATTGCGGTGCCGAAAACGATGTCAACATAAGGATAGCTTTCCCTGAACTTGTCCGCCACCGACTGCTGCTGTGCCATACATCCGCAAACCGCGACTATAACGTCCCTGTCCGCCCGCTTTAAGCGCTTGACGGCACCCACATTGCCGTACACCCTGTCCTCCGCGTGCTCACGCACGGCGCAGGTGTTGAAAATTATAAGCTTCGCGTTCTCGGTATCCTCGGTGATATCATAGCCCATGGCGATAAGCATACCCTTTATTTTTTCGGAGTCGCACACGTTCTGCTGACAGCCGAATGTGGTAACGCACGCCTTAGGGCGCTCGGGATACTTTTTGAAAAGGATTGTTTTCACGCGGTTTATATAAGCCGACTGCTCCTCGGGATAGCCGCCGGCGGTGTTTAAAGACAACAAAACACAAGCCCCCATAGTATAGTAAAATTATTATACTATAAAATATATATTAAAGCAAGCAAATTGTAAGCTTTTTGTGCGTAAATATATTCTTGAACACCAGAGGATTTTGTGGTAATATATTTTCGGTGATGGTAAATGTTTTTTAAATCAAAAGGAAACATAGAATATCTTATAGCGGGACTCGGCAATCCGGGGCTTGAATACGAAAAAACCCGTCACAATTCGGGCTTTATGGCACTCGATATCTTTGCCGAAAAGTACGGTATTGACTTTTCAAAGCATAAGTTCAACGCACATATCGGTGACGGCGTTGCCGAAAACAAAAGGGTGCTTATATGCAAGCCGCTCACCTATATGAACAATTCGGGCGAGGCGATATCCAAAATATGCTCCTTTTACAAGATACCCGCCGAAAAGGTTATAGTGCTTTCGGATGATATAGACATCGGTATCGGCAGAGTGCGTATAAGAAGAAAAGGCAGTGCCGGAGGGCACAACGGTCTTAAAAGCATCATAGCACTGCTCGGCAGCGAGGAGTTTATCCGCGTTAAAATCGGCGTGGGTGACCGTGCCGACCGCCAAAGCGACCTTAAAAACCATGTTTTGGGCAAGGTGTCGAAAGAAGACCTGAAGGAGTTTCAAAACAGCCTTGATAACGCCGCCCTCGCCGTGGGTGAGATACTCAAAAACGGTGTGGACAGTGCTATGAATATATACAGCAAGTAAGGAAAAAAGATGGATTTTCTGACCGAAGCCCTGCATAAATGCGGGGACTATGAGGCATTAACAGGTGATATTAAGCAAAACCGTCTCCCCGTTTTCGCATCGGGACTTTCCGCGGTACACAAGGCGCTTGTTTTAAGCGGTATTGCGGACGATACAAAGCGGAAAATCACGGTAATAACACCCGATGAAGCCTCGGCAAACGCCCTTTGTGAAGACCTTATCTGTCTTGGTAAAACGACGGTAGCTCTGCCGCAAAGGGACTACAATCTCGCCCGTATGAAAGGCTACTCGCGTGAATACGAGCAAAAAAGAATAAACACCCTGTCAAAGCTTTTTGACGGGGATTTTGACCTGCTTGTTTTGTCGGTTGACTCCGCCATACAGTACACCCTGCCGCCGGAGGCATTGGGGAAAAACCGATTTGTCTTAAAGGTGGGCGAAAGCTATGATATACCGTCGCTTGCAAAAAGACTTACCGAGGCGGGATACGAAAGATACGAGCTTTGTGACGGTGTGGGGCAGTTTTGCGTGCGCGGCGGAATTGTGGATATATTCCCCCCGAGTATGCAGTCACCCGTGCGGATAGAGTTTTGGGGCGACGACATCGACACCATTTCGGAGTTTGACATTTATTCCCAGCGCCGTACCGAGAGCCTCAACGCCCTGACGATACCTCCCGCCACCGAGCTGCCATACGATACCGCAGAGCTTGCAGACACTGTTAAAAAGCTTTTAAAAAAGGGCAAAATCTCAGATAAGGCACGCGAAAACGCCGAGTCGGATATTGATTTGCTGGAGTCGGGGCTTAAAATCGAGCCCGACCTTTATCTGCCGTTTTTATATGATGAAAAATCCACCGTTTTTGACTATATCGGCGATACACTTGTAGCCGTAAGCGAGTCGGGAAACATAAAAGAACGGTTTAAATCTATCGAAAGCGCGCACCGCGAGGACCTTAAAAACCTGATTTCGGAGGGCGTTATTTTAGGCGCGTGTGCCGATTGCTATATGCCCAAGTCGGAGTTTTACTCAAAAATCGAAAACGCAGTATTTTTAGAGTCTTTCCCGCGCTCGGCTTTTGAGTTTCCTCTTAAGGATTTGATATCTTTTGATTTTAAGCGCATTTCCCCTTGGACAGGTGAGGTTAAAGCGCTTGCCGAGGATATTTCCCACACCGTTAAAAACGGCGGCTCGGCAATGATACTCGCGGGCGAGGAAAAAAGCGCAAAACTGCTCACCGAGGAGCTTTGCGAACAAAAAATAAAGGCGGTATTCACCCCAAAATGCGAAAAACTGCGCAAGGGCGTTACGGTTACAACAGGCGGTCTTTCAAGCGGCTTTGAGCTGCCGCAGGCAGGCTTTACACTTATAACTCACCGCTATATTCTCTCGCAGGAGAAAAAGCACCGCCGCCGCCCTCAAAACGCAAAGGAGATAGGCTCGCTTGACGAGCTTAAGCGCGGAGATTATGTTGTTCACGTTTCCCACGGCATAGGCGTATTTGACGGGATAAGCAGTATCACAACAGGCGGTGTAACAAAGGATTATATAAGCATAAAATACCGAGGAAGCGATGTGCTTTATGTTCCCGTTACCCAGCTTGACCTTGTATCCAAATACATCGGCGCCGCCACCGATAACGGCGGAATAAAATTAAACAAATTAGGCTCTGCCGAATGGAACAAGACACGCAGCCGCGTTAAGGCGGCGGTTAAAAATATGGCAAAAGAGCTCACGGTGCTTTATGCCAAACGTATGAAAGCAAAAGGCTATGCCTTTTCGGTGGATACCGACCTGCAAAACAACTTTGAGCGCCGCTTTGAGTACGAGGAGACCGAGGACCAGCTTCGCAGTGTAAACGAGATAAAAAGAGATATGGAGCGCCCCGTTCCGATGGACCGTCTGCTTTGCGGAGATGTGGGCTTCGGCAAGACCGAGGTTGCGCTCCGTGCCGCCTTCAAGTGCATAAGCGAGGGCAAGCAGTGTGCCCTTTTAGTGCCCACCACCATTCTCGCTTTTCAGCACTATAACACCACCGTAAAGCGCTTTGGCGATATGCCGGTAACGGTGAAAATGCTCTCCCGTTTTGTAAGCGCAAAGGAGCAGAAAAAAATCATCTCCGATTTAAAGCTCGGCAAGGTGGATATGGTTATAGGCACCCACCGTCTTATATCAAAGGACGTTTCCTTTAAGGATATCGGGCTTGTTATAATAGATGAGGAACAGCGGTTCGGCGTGGCGCAAAAGGAAAGACTTAAGGAGCTTTACCCTTATGTTGATATACTCACCTTAAGCGCAACACCGATACCCCGCACCCTCAATATGGCGATGTCGGGACTGCGCGATATGTCCTCTATAGACGAGGCGCCTGCCGACCGCTTCCCCGTTCAGACCTATGTGCTTGAGCAGAACGACGGTATTATCACCGATGCCATAAACAAGGAGTTGCGCCGCGGCGGTCAGGTATATTACCTGCACAACCGTGTTGAAACCATAGAGCAAACGGCGTTTAAGCTTAAGTCACGGATACCCGATGCGCGCTTTGCGGTAGCCCACGGAAAAATGAGTGAGGATGAGCTTACCGATGTTTGGAAACGCCTTATCGAGCACGAGATAGATGTGCTTGTGTGTACCACCATCATAGAAACGGGTGTGGACGTTGCAAATGCAAACACCCTGATAATCGAAAATGCCGACCGTATGGGACTTTCCCAGCTTCATCAACTGCGCGGCAGAGTGGGGCGCTCACCAAGGCGAGCATTTGCGTATTTCTGTTTTTCGCGTAACAGAGAGCTTTCGGAGGTTGCGGCAAAGCGCCTTGAGGCAATAAGGGAGTTCACCGAGTTCGGCTCCGGCTTTAAAATCGCGATGCGTGACCTTGAAATACGGGGCGCCGGAAGTATTTTGGGCGGCGAACAGCACGGAAATATGGAGGCGGTGGGGTACGATATGTACCTAAAGCTGCTTGCCGATGCCGTAAACGAGGAAAACGGTGTCGCGGCACCCGAAAGCGTTAAGCCCGAATGTCTTGTCGAGCTTAATGTGGCGGCGCACATTCCCGAGACTTATATAACCTCTTTGCCTGCAAGACTCGGCATTTACAAACGGATTGCCGATATAAGAACAACCGATGATGTGAGCGATATAATCGACGAGCTTTGCGACCGCTTCGGCGAGCCGCCGAAATCGGTGCTCGGTCTTATTGATATATCGCTTTTGCGCTCAAAGACGGCGGCATTGGGTGTTACCTCTGTAAGCGGGACCGAGGGCAGTATAATTCTCCACACCGAAAGCCTGAGCGAGTCGCTTCAGACTGCGCTCAGCGGCGGCTTCGGTGACAGATTTACCCTGTCCTTTAAAAACAAACCGCTCTATATAGTAAAGCTTTTACCGAAGCAACGTCATATTGACGCGGTAAGCGAGCTTTTGCAGTATATTTAACATTACGGTAACAAAAAAGATATGGACTTTTGGCGATTTTTGTTATATAATATTTAAAAGATTTTATTTCTTTGGGGGCTTTAATAATGAATATAATCAAAAAGGCTGTCGCATTGACTTTGGCGCTTTTGCTTGTGCTTTCATTCTGCGGCTGTCACAAACAGAACGAAATAGCCGTTAAGGCTGACGGCGTTGAGTTTACCTCAGGCTATTATATGTGTGCTTTGGTACACGCCGACCTTGAGGCGCGCACAAAGGTGGATTCTGCAAAGCAGAGCGAAACAACCGATGGCGAATCAACCGAAACCACCGAGACTACTGACTATTATTCCGAAAAAATTGATGAAAAAGAGTTTACCGTTTGGGTTAAGGACAGAGCGCTTGACACCTTACGCGACATAGCACTTTTTAAAAATCTTTTAAGCAAGAATAAGATTACGATAACCGAGGAAAGCCAAAGCACCGCAGAGCAGTATGCCTCCGCTCTTTGGAGCTATCTCTCTGAGCTTCTTGAAGGCAACGGTGTATCGCAGGCGACCTACGCACAGTTTGTTGCCGACTATGCAAGCATTGCCGATGATACCGCTTTACAGTCGGTTATATCCTCTGCCGTGGGATTTTCGGGAAATATTTACACTAAGTACACCGAGAACCGTTACTTTGATTTTGTTTACGGCGGCGGCGGTGAAAAGGAAATACCAAGCGAAGATATATCAAACTCAATGCTCACAAAATATGTTGCGGTAAATATGATAAGCATTACTCTTTCCGACCTTGAGGGCGATCAGGCACAAGAAAAAGTCGATTTTTTAGAGGCTGCCGCAAAAGATATTAACGACGGCAAAAAGACCTTCGTACAGGTCTATAATGAGTTTTCCGTAATGGAGTCTGACGGTGAAGATACTACAGAGTATACAGAGGACGATGTCGATATTTATATTTTGGGTGATACGGATACCGAATATGTATCAAGCTTCTACAGCGATGTAAAGGATCTTGCCGTAGGCACTGCCGTTGTTCTTGACGATGATGCAAACTCCGCAAAGGTTCTCATTGTTAAAAAGGATATCGCAAGCAATGAGGAAATCAATACAAACGAGGCATTTAAAACCTCTATCCGCCGTTCTCTTAAGGGCGCCGAGTTTGATAAGGATATTGCAGAGCTCGCCAAAAAGGTTAAGGTTACCGAAATAAAGAGCGCAACCAAGCAGTTTGATGTCAAGAAAATCAAGTATCCCGAAAGCAGCAACTGATAAGATGCTTTTAATGTTTGGGGCTGTAAAAAACGAAGGTTTTTTACAGCCCCTTTTATTGACAAAAAACAAATTACAATATACAATATGCCTGAGGTGATTTTATGTTCTTCCCCGAAATAAAAAAGAATTTCGGCTTTGGCTGTATGCGTCTTCCCATAAAAAACGGCGAGGTTGAAATCGAAGCCTTTAAGCAGATGGTAGATAGGTTTATTGAGAGCGGCTTCAACTATTTTGATACCGCCCACGGCTACTTAAACGGCAAAAGCGAGGGCGCCTTAAAAACGGCGCTCACCTCACGCTATAAGCGGGAGGACTATGTACTCACAAACAAGCTTTCGCGTCCGTTCTTTAATTCAAACGAGGAGATACGCCCACTATTTTTGAGCCAGCTTGATGCCTGCGGTGTTGATTATTTTGATTTTTATCTTATGCACGCGCAGGATAGGTCGAGCTTTGAGCATTTTAAGCGCTGCCGCGCCTACGAAACGGCGTTTGAGCTTAAAAACGAGGGCAAAATCAAACATATAGGTATATCCTTTCACGATAAACACGGTATGCTCGAAAAGATACTTACCGAATACCCCTTTATCGAGGCGGTGCAGTTACAGTTTAACTATCTTGATTATGACAGCGCGGCGGTTGAATCAAAGCTGTGCTATGATGTGTGCCGTAAGTTTGATAAGCCGGTTATAGTTATGGAGCCGGTAAAGGGCGGAAATCTCGTGAATCTTCCAAAAAAAGCGCAGATTATTTTCGATGAGCTCGGCACCTGCTCCAACGCGGGACTTGCCATTCGCTTTGCCGCCGGCTTTGAGGGTATCTTTATGGTGCTTTCGGGTATGGGCAGTATGGAAATGGTAAACGATAACATATCCAATATGATTAACTTCAAGCCGCTTGATAAGCGCGAGCTTGAGGCGATAGAAAGGGTGCGCGAGGTGCTCAACTCGCAGGACGTTATCCCCTGTACCGACTGCCGCTACTGTACCGAGGGGTGCCCTAAAAAAATATTTATTCCGGGGCTCTTTGAATGCCTTAACAACAAGCGCATTTTCAGTAACGACAACGCAAAAAGCTCATACAATAATTTCTACACATCGGACGGCACAAGGGCGCGCGACTGCATAAAATGCGGTGCCTGCGAAAGCGCCTGCCCGCAGCATCTGCCGATACGAAAACTGCTTGAAGAGGTTTCGGCGGAGTTTGACGTATAAAAACAACAAAACAAAAGAGCGGAAGGGCTTTTGCCTTTCCGTTCTTTCTTTATACCGTTTTAATACACACATTATCCCGAAATGTTTTTCGGCAAGTGTATGAAAATGTGAGTACTAAATCCGAGAAATCATATAAGCTCGATAATGGCCATCTCTGCGGCGTCACCGCGGCGGGGGCCTGTCTTTGTGATACGGCAGTATCCGCCGTTTACATCCTTATACTTCGGAGCAATCTCGTTGTAAAGCTTTGCTACAACGCCCTCCTTGGTAATGAAAGCCATCGCCTGACGCTTACTGTGAAGAGAATCGTCCTTTGCGAGTGTAATATATTTCTCTGCCATCGACCTTACCTCTTTGGCGCGTGTTACGGTGGTTTCTATCTTGCCGTTTTCAAGCAAAAAGGTTACCATCGCACGAAGCATAGCGGTTCTCTGGTCGCTGGTTCTGCCCAGTTTTCTGGTTCCCGGCATTATTATCACTCCTTTTTGGGTGGTTTAAAATTATTTATTCGTCACTCTTTTTGAGGCTGTAACCAAACGATGCAAGCTTGGCAATAACCTCTTCCAAAGACTTGCGGCCGAGGTTTCTTACCTTCATCATATCCTCTTCGGACTTTTCGAGAAGGTTTTCAACCGTGTTGATGCCGGCACGCTTTAAGCAGTTGAAGCTGCGAACGGAAAGGTCAAGCTCATCTATTGTGAGATTGAGCACAACGCTTTCGTCCTTTTCCTTCTTGTCGACCAAAACACCTTCGGTATCCTTAACACCGTCAGTCAGGTCAAGAAGAAGCTCAAAATGCTCAATAAGAACCTTTGCGGCAAGCGAAACCGCCTCGTTGGCTGCAACCGAACCGTCAGTCCAAACCTCTAAGGTGAGCTTGTTCTTGTCGATGGCGCTGCCTACACGGGCATTATCAACCACAAAGTTTGCCTTTAAAACAGGAGAATAAATAGAGTCTATCGGAATAACACCGATAACGTTCTGTGCGAGCTTGTTCTGCTCAGCGGAAACATAGCCTCTGCCCTTGTCAAGTGTCATCTCCATATTGAGCTTGGCACCCTCGTCAAGGGTAGCGATATACATATCCGGATTAAGAATTTCAACCTCTGAATCAGCCTTAATGTCCGCCGCGGTAACGGTGCAGGGACCCTGCGCCTCGATATAAATCTTCTTGGCGGAATCGGCGTGAAGCTTTGCGATAAGTCCTTTAAGGTTAAGAACTATCTCGGTAACATCCTCCTTAACACCGGGGATGGTGGAAAACTCGTGGAGAACACCGTCAATCTTAACCGAGGTTATGGCAACACCGGGGAGTATCGAGAGCAAAACTCTGCGCATACTGTTGCCGAGTGTAATTGCATAACCGCGCTCAAGCGGTTCCATAACGAATTTGCCGTAGGTACCGTCTTCGGTAAGCTCAATGGTTTCAATTCTGGGCTTTTCAATCTCTATCATTTAAAAGCTCCTTTTCTCCGCACTTAATTGTTTATGTGCAAATACCCAATGCGGTGTGAGTACCGCACAGAAAAGTTATTACCTTGAATAGAACTCAACGATAAGCTGCTCTTCAACGGGAGCCTCAATCTGCTCGCGTGTGGGAAGATTAACAACCTTAGCGGTGAGGTTTTCACGGTCAATATCGATCCACTCGGGAACGGGTCTTGCGCCGTTGGTCTCGATAATAGCCTTCATCTTCTCGGTGCCGCGTGTTTTTTCGCAAACCGAAACAACATCGCCGGCCTTCAAAAGATAAGAAGCAATATCAACCCTCTTGCCGTTTACTTCAAAGTGACCGTGACCTACAAGCTGACGGGCTTCCGCACGGCTGTTGGCAAAGCCGACTCTGTAAACCACATTATCAAGGCGGCTCTCAAGAATACGAAGCAGGTTATCACCTGTAACGCCCTGTTTTCTCTCGGCAACCTCAAAATAATGACGGAACTGATTTTCCTGAACGCCGTAAAAGCGTCTTGCGGTCTGCTTTGCACGAAGCTGCAAACCATATTCGGATGACTTCTTTCTACCCTGTCCGTGCTGGCCGGGGGCATAGCCGCGGATACCAACAGAACACTTATCAGAATAGCAGCGCTCGCCCTTAAGGAACAATTTTTGACCCTCGCGGCGGCAAAGTCTGCATACTGCACCGGTATATCTTGCCATCTGTTACACCTCCAAATTTTTGATGCGTTAAATTGTTTTGATTATTAAACTCGTCTTCTCTTGGGAGGACGGCAGCCGTTGTGCGGAATCGGGGTAACGTCTTTTATCATGCTTACCTCAAGACCTGCCGACTGTAATGCGCGGATAGCAGCCTCACGTCCTGCGCCGGGGCCTTTAACATAAACCTCAACAGTTTTAAGACCGTGCTCCATAGCCGCCTTGGCAGCCATTTCCGCGGCAGACTGTGCAGCGAAAGGAGTGGACTTCTTTGAACCTCTAAAACCGAGCTCTCCGGCAGATGCCCAAGAAAGAGCGTTGCCCTGAGTATCGGTAAGAGTAACTATTGTGTTGTTGAAGGTCGACTGAATATGAGCGGCACCACGTTCAATGTTTTTCTTTTCACGACGGCGTCTTGCACCGGTCGTCTTCTTAGCAGTAGCCATTAGTTCTTCCTCCTACTTATTTCTTCTTATTGGCTATCGTTCTCTTCGGACCCTTGCGTGTACGCGCGTTGGTCTTGGAACGCTGTCCTCTTACGGGCAGGCCCTTGCGATGACGGAGACCGCGATAGCTTCCGATTTCAATAAGTCTCTTGATATCCAAAGCAACTGTACGGCGACGGTCACCCTCTACCTGAAGGTTATGGTCGATATACTCACGCAACTTTGAAATATCATCTTCTGACAAATCCTTAACACGGGTATCAGGATTGATTCCTGTATCGGCTAAGATTTTTTTGGATGTTGTAAGACCTATACCGTAGATGTAAGTGAGTCCGATTTCAACCCGCTTTTCGTTGGGAAGGTCAACACCAGCAATACGTGCCATTAATCAAAGCACCTCCATTATTATTTTGCGTCCGCAGGGATTAACCCTGACGCTGTTTGTGCTTCGGGTTTTCACAGATAACCATTACTTTACCCTTGCGCTTAATGATTTTGCATTTTTCGCAAATCTTTTTAACAGAAGGTCTGACTTTCATTGGATTATACCTCCTAATAGATTTTACCTTACTTGGAACGCCAAGTAATGCGTCCCTTTGTCAGGTCATACGGAGACATCTCAACCGTTACCTTATCGCCGGGGAGAATACGTATGAAATTCATACGAAGCTTACCGGAAATATGTGCGAGTATCTGATGTCCTTCTTGAATTTCTACCTTGAACATTGCGTTCGGCATTGCTTCAACAACGGTGCCTTCGAGCTCTATCATATCTGATTTTGACATTATTTTTCCTCCTTGTCTGCCTTGTAGGCGTCAAGCGCTTTTTTAAGCAGTCGGTTTGTACTTAACTGTTCTTTACAGAGTATTGCGGAAGTAAAGGATAAATGCTTTATATTTTTGCGTTTGGGGCGGTCAACCGGTCTTTGCCTGCCGTCACAGACAAGCATAAAACCGTCTTCCTCACCCACAACCGCCATAAAGCAGCCCTTATCTCTCCCCGCCTTTGAATAAACGATGTTACCAATCATAACAGCCCTCATTCAACCGTCATAATCAGCGGTCCGTCAGGCGTGATAGCCACCGTATGCTCAAAGTGAGCGGAGAGGCTTCCGTCCTTCGTGAGAACGGTCCAACCGTCCGGTAATACCTTTACCTCAGGCCTGCCGATGTTCACCATGGGTTCTATGGCGATCACCATACCTGCCATCAGCCGTATTCCCTTACCGGCCGTGCCAAAATTAGGTACTTCGGGGGGCTCGTGCATTTCGGTTCCTATGCCGTGGCCTACGAACTGTCTTACAACCGAGTATCCCCTTTGCTCAACATAACTCTGCACCGCGTGACCGATATCACCTATTCTGCCGCCTGAACGCGCCGCCTTGATGCCTTCGTAAAGGCTCTCCTTGGTTGTGTTCATCAGCCGCTTTGCCTCATCGGATATATCTCCGCAGGCAAATGTGGCGGCATTATCACCGTGATACCCTTCAAACTTCGCGCCGAGGTCAACGGAAACTATGTCCCCTGCCTTTATTTTGCGCTTGGTGCTCGGTATGCCGTGAATTACCTCGTTGTTGATAGATATACAGGCGGTGGCAGGATAGCCTTCGTAGTTTTTGAAGTTGGGCACAGCGCCCTGACTTCTTATATACTCCTCAGCCAACCTGTCGAGCTCGGCAGTTGTAACTCCGGGCTCCACCGCTCTGCCGACTAAATTTAGTGCTCCGGCTGAGATCCTGCACGCTTCGCGCATGATCTTAAGCTCTCTGCCGGTTCGTAAAACTATCATATACCTTATAACTCCGAAAGTGCTTTGAGCACGAGAGCCGTGGTGTCTTTAACATCACTCTGGCCCTCTACCGTAAGCAGCTTATCCTGAGCCTTGTAATAGTCCTTAAGCGGTTCGGTCTGCTCGTGATAAACATTAAGTCTGTTTAAAACAGTCTCGGGTTCATCGTCCTTACGGATTACGAGGTTGCCGCCGCAAAGGTTACAAATGCCCTCTTTTTCCGGCTTTTTGAACTCTGTGTGATAGCTTGCACCGCACTTTTCGCAAACACGCCTGCCCGACATACGCTTTACTATCTCGCTGTCCGCAACCTCTATTGAGAGGGCGGCGTTTATGATAATGCCCATATCGTCAAGTGCTTTTGCCTGCGGAATGGTACGGGGGAAGCCGTCCAAGATAAAGCCGTTTTCGCAGTCTTTTTCGGAAAGGCGTTCACGGATGATGCCTATTACAACCTCGTCCGGAACGAGCAATCCTTTCTCGGTATATGCTTTTGCCTTAAGACCCATTTCGGTGCCGTTTTTAAGTGCAGCACGGATAATGTTGCCGGTCGAAATGGTAGGAATATTATATTTCTCGGAAATGATTTCCGCCTGAGTGCCTTTGCCCGCACCCGGTGCTCCCAAAAGGATAAGATTCATATTTACTCCTTAATAAATTAATCCAGGAATCCCTTATAATGACGCATCATCATCTGAGATTCAACATTCTGAACGGTTTCAAGTGCAACGCCTACCATAATCAGTATCGAAGTGCCGCCGAGCGAAACATTGATGGAGCCTATGCTTCCGAGGATTATGGGGAGGATTGCGATAACGCTTAAGAAGATAGCTCCCATAAGTGTTATTCTTGACAAAATCTTTGAAATAAAGTCGGATGTGGGCTTACCCGGACGGATACCGGGGATAGCGCCGCCGTTCTTACGCAGGTTGTTTGCCATCTCTACGGGATTGAACTGAATGGTGGAGTAGAAATAAGCAAAGCCGATAATGAATAAGAAATAAAGCACCGCGTAGAAAGCACCTCTCGTGCTGAAAAGCGCGAGCAGCTTATACCATGAGGGCTCGGAGCCGTAAACATAGTTTGAACCGGCAAACGAAAGTATCATGGTAGGCAGCATCAGAATTGATGAAGCGAAAATTATCGGCATAACGCCCGACATATTAACCTTAATCGGAATGTGTGTGTTCTGACCGCCGTACATCTTGTTGCCTACAACACGCTTGGCATACTGAATCGGGATTCTGCGCTCCGCGTCAGTCATCCAAACGATGAAGCCGATAACAACAAGGAAAAGCACAACTATCGAAATAACGGCTAATTTGTGTCCGCCCCAGTTGTTTACAAGTGAACGGAACGCCTGCGGTCCGCGGGAAAGAATACCTGCGAAGAGCAGAATTGAAATGCCGTTGCCGATGCCCTTAACGTCTATCTGTTCACCGAGCCACATAACGAGCGCAGAGCCCGCGGTGAGCGCGAGAACGATAACAAATGCCGCAAATACGACAGCACCGGTGGAGGATACCGAGAGGTATCCGTTGCCCTTAAGATAGAAGAAGAACGCAATGCCCTGAATAAGCGCCAATATAACGGTGGTGTATCGGGTAATGGTTGCAAGCTTCTTCTGACCTTCCTCGCCCTCTTTTGAAAGTCTTTCAAGAGCGGGAATGGCTACGCAGAGCAACTGAATGATAATTGAAGAGTTGATGTACGGGGTAACCGACATCGCGAAGATAGCACCGTATTCAAGTCCGCCGCCGGTGAGTATTGACAGGTAATTGAAAAACTCTTTACCTGCCGCCTGACTGTCGGCAGAGGTGAGTGCGTTACGGAGCATCTCAACGTCTACATAAGGAACGGGAATTACAGAACCTATACGGAAAATTACGATAATAAGAATGGTGAAAAGGAACTTACTGCGAAGTTCTTTTACCTTCCATGCGTTTTTCAAGGTTTCAAGCATTCTCAGTTCACCTCAACCTTTCCGCCGGCAGCGTTTATCTTTTCTGCGGCAGAAGCGGAAACTGCGTTCACCTTAACAGTGAGCTTCTTGGTAAGCTTACCGTTACCGAGAACCTTTACAGCCTTATCCGCCTTTTTGATTATTCCCTTTTCGCAAAGTGCAGCAGCGTCAACCACTGCGCCATCCTCAAAAGCTTCAAGAGCAGCTATGTTGATAGCGATAACTTCCTCTGCAAAAATGTTATTAAAACCACGCTTCGGAACTCTTCTCTGAAGGGGCATCTGACCGCCTTCAAATCCGGGGCGCATACCGTGACCGGCACGTGCCTTTTGTCCCTTGTGGCCCTTACCGGCAGTTTTACCGTTGCCGGAACCGTGACCTCTGCCTATACGCTTTGACTCTTTGGTGGAGCCTAAAGCCGGAGACAATTCGTGCAATTTCATTGTTCGCACCTCCTTGCTTGATTCACGGTCAAACAGACCGCGTTGCTGCAATTTATGCAGCGGCTTTCAGAAAGCAAACTCAGCCTTCTATAACCTTAACAAGGTGTGAAACCTTGTTTATTTTGCCCTTTGTCTGAGCGTTATCGGGTTGTACGGAAGTATCGCCAACCTTGTGAAGACCCAAAGCTTCAACGGTTGCTATCTGGTCCTTTTTGGAACCGATAGTGCTCTTTACGAGCTGTACCTTAAGGCCGGCAGCCTTTTTTCTTGTAGCCATAGTGCTGCTCCTCCTTAACCTACAATTTCCTGTGCGGTTTTTCCGCGAACAGCCGCTACCTGCTTGGCATCACGAAGTGCTGCAAGACCGGCAACCGTTGCGCGAACCACATTGCACGGATTGTTTGAACGGAGAGCTTTTGTACGGATATCCTTGATGCCTACGGTTTCAACAACCGCACGAACGGCACCGCCGGCAATAACGCCGGTACCGGGAGCAGCCGGTTTTAAAAGTACGCGGCCTGCACCGAACTCTCCGATAATTTCGTGAGGAATAGTAGTACCCTTCAAAGAAACCTTGATAAGATTCTTCTTTGCGTCCTCGATACCCTTGCGGATAGCATCCGGAACTTCGCCGGCTTTACCGAGGCCGTAGCCTACTATACCGTTACCGTCACCAACTACAACCAAAGCGGCAAACTTCATAATTCTACCGCCCTTAACGGTCTTTGATACACGGTTTATGGAAACTACACGTTCCTGTAAATCTAATGTTGATGCATCAATATTTGTAGCCAAAAGTATTCCTCCTTATTAGAACTTAAGGCCGCCCTCGCGGGCACCTTCGGCAAGTTCTTTGACACGGCCGTGATAAATGTATCCTCCGCGGTCGAAAACAACCTCGGTAATCTTTTTATCCTTGGCGCGTTCAGCGATCAAAAGTCCAACCTTGCGGGCTCCCTCTTTGTTGCTGCCGTTTCCTTTAAAATCCTTTTCGTTGGAAGCAGCCGCCGCAAGAGTTACGCCGTTAACATCGTCGATAAGCTGGGCATATATATTGCTGTTGGAGCGGAATACGTCAAGACGGGGGCATTCGGCGGTGCCGGAGATTTTGGAACGGACACGCGCGTGACGCTTAAGTCTTGCCTGGTTACTGTTAGTTCTGTTAACCATTTTATATACACTCCTTTATTACTTCTTGGCACCCTTGGCTGCCTTACCTTCTTTACGGCGGATATGTTCGTAATCATACTTGATACCCTTGCCCTTGTAAGGCTCGGGGGGACGCTTCTTGCGAACATCTGCCGCGAACTGGCCAACCAACTGCTTATCCGCACCGCTGATAACTACTGTGTTAGCGGACGGTACTTCGATGCTGATGCCTTTAACCTCGGGAACTATAACCTGATGTGAATAACCGAGGTTCATAACAAGGTTGCTGCCCTGCTTCTGTGCACGGTAACCTACACCGTTGATTTCGAGAGTTTTCTTGTAACCCTCGGTTACACCCGTTACCATATTGGCGATGAGTGTGCGGGTAAGACCGTGAAGTGCGCGGTGCTCCTTGTTGTCGGTAGGTCTTGTAACAACTACCTCCGTGCCCTCTACCTTAACGGTAAGCTCAGCATTGAAATCATATCCGAGCTCACCCTTGGGGCCTTTAACGGTTACGTGATTGCCGTCAACGTTAACCGTAACACCCGCAGGTATTGTGATGGGCGCTTTACCTATTCTTGACATACCCTTCTACCTCCTTACCAGACGAAAGCGAGAACCTCGCCGCCAACATTGGCAACGCGAGCTTGCTTGTCTGTCATAATACCTTTAGAGGTGGAAAGGATTGCTATACCGAGGCCCTTCATAACCTTCGGCATATCCTCTACGTTTGTATAAATGCGCAGACCCGGCTTTGATACTCTGCGAATACCGGTTATGGTCTGTGCCTTGTTGGGACCGTATTTCAAAACGATATGAATTACGCCCTGCTTTCCGTCTTGTTCAACGGAATAACTTGCGATGTAGCCCTCGTCGAGAAGTATCTGTGCGATAGCCTTCTTAACCTTGGACGCGGGAACATCAACCGAATCATGTTTTGCCGAGGACGCATTACGAATACGCGTAAGCATATCGGCAATAGTATCGGTGATTTGCATGCCGTAAACCTCCTTAGTGTTTTTGCCTTCCCTTACCAGCTTGCCTTCTTTACTCCGGGGATCTCGCCTTTGTAGGCAAGCTCTCTGAAGCAAACACGGCAGATTCCGTATTTACGGAGATAAGCGTGGGGACGGCCGCAGATTTTGCATCTGTTGTACTCTCTTGTTGAAAACTTGGCGGGGCGTGCCTGCCTTACTTTCATAGATGTCTTAGCCATAATCTTTTCTCCTTATCTCGCAAACGGAGCGCCCATAAGAGTAAGCAACTCACGAGCCTCTTCATCTGTTTTTGCGGTAGTTACGAAAACGATGTCCATACCGCGAACCTTATCAATTTTATCGTACTCAATCTCAGGGAAAATAAGCTGTTCCTTAACGCCCATGGCATAGTTTCCTCTGCCGTCAAAAGCGTCCGGATTGATGCCTCTGAAGTCACGTACACGGGGAAGTGCAGTGTTAAAGAGTCTGTCGATAAACTCATACATTCTTTCGCCGCGAAGCGTAACCTTAACGCCGATGGGCATACCCGCACGGAGTTTGAAGTTCGCAACCGACTTCTTTGCGCGGCAGGGAACCGCCTTCTGACCGGTAATCTTACCGAGGTCGTTTATGGCGGCATCGATAACCTTTGCGTTATCCTTCGCATCGCCGCATCCTACGTTGATGATAACCTTTTCAAGCTTCGGGATTTGCATGACGCTTTTATAACCGAATTTGGTCATCAATGCAGGAGCTATCGAATTTTTATATTCGTTTCCAAGCGTTGACATACTGTCATGTCCTCCTTACCTTAAAAAGTTTCTCCGCATTTCTTGCAAACGCGGTCCTTTTTGCCGTCCTCGTAGATCTTGGTGCCTACGCGGGTGGCTTTTCCGCACTTAGGGCAAACTAACTGTACCTTGCAGGCATAGATAGCGCTCTCGGTTTCGATTATACCGGAGGGATCGCCGGCCTTTTTCGGCTTAACGTGCTTCTTAACCTTGTTAAGACCCTCTACTATAACCTTGCCCTCCTTGGGGCTTACCTGCAAAACCTTGCCGGTCTTTGCACGGTCTTTCGCATCTCCTGTGAGAAGCTTTACGGTATCACCGGTTTTAATGTGAAGTTTACTCATTATCCTTACCTCCCATTAAAGTACTTCCGGAGCAAGAGATAAGATCTTGGTATAGTCCTTATCTCTTAATTCTCTGGCTACCGGCCCGAAAATACGGGTGCCTCTCGGACTCTTGTCGTCACGGATAATAACAGCCGCATTTTCATCGAATCTTATATAAGTGCCGTCATTGCGACGAAGGCCCTTTGCAGAACGAACTACAACTGCCTTAACAACATCGCCCTTCTTAACCGTACCGTTAGGTGTGGCCTTCTTTACCGAAGCAACGATGACATCGCCAATGTTGGCATACCTCCTTTTGGAGCCTCCAAGCACACGGATGCACATGATTTCCTTTGCACCGGTGTTGTCGGCAACCTTGAGGTAACTCTGTTGTTGTATCACAGTGGTTTCCTCCTTAAGCTATATTACTTAGCTTTCTCGATAATTTCGGCAACGCGCCATCTCTTATCCTTTGAGAGAGGTCTCGTTTCCATGATGAGAACTCTGTCGCCTACGCCACAGCTGTTATCCTCGTCATGAGCCTTTAATCTGATTGTGTTCTTGATAATCTTCTTATAGAGGGGGTGCTTAACGTTATCCTCGATGGCAACAACAACAGTTTTGTCCATCTTGTCGCTTACAACCTTGCCCACTCTTGTTTTACGAAGGTTTCTTTCAGTCATTTAGCTTACCTCCCTCAAATTATGCGTTAGCACTGTCAGACATTTCTTTCTCGCGAATGATTGTCTTAACTCTTGCTATGTCTTTTTTAACAGCAGCTATGCGCATAGGGTTATCGAGCTGGTTAATGGCGTGTTGGAAACGGAGATGGAATAACTCATCTTTAAGTTTACCAAGTTGCTCATTAAGCTCGGGTAAAGTGTTTTCTCTGATTTCCTTTGCATTCATTACTGCTCACCACCCGTTTCTTT
>JAZUGP010000035.1:0-10773 GCA_045641225.1 Acutalibacteraceae bacterium | reverse complement strand
CATTATAAATTCGGATACTCATTTGCCGAACCTCACAAATCTATTTCATTAAATGCTTTAAATATTCTTTCGGCAACTTGATTAACTGCCTCCACAGTATTATTGTTTTCGAAGTTTTCCATGATTGTTTTTCTCCTCAATAGCGGCAACCTGAGTGTTTATTTTACGAATGATTTCGGGTGAGAATTTAAACTCTCTTCCGTATGTCATTAAACCGTTTGTTTCCTGCTGTACATCATAGAGTTGTGTATAACAGAATCCCATAATGTTTTCGTTAAACAAAAGTGCCTCGGTAAGACCTTTATATCTTTCGATAAATTCTTCTTCGGTTTTCGGATAATTACCGTAACCCCAACTGTTTTCGTTGTTGCCGTAACCGATTCCGCCGTATTCGCTTATAAACAGCGGCAAGCCTTTCTTATAAAGCTTCTGCCAGTCGTATTCTATCGCAGTCATACTCTTGGGCTCTGCGGTAAGACTCGGCTCTTTGAATAAATCGCCGAAAATCTTGGCGTCCTGCTCATAATAATGCATATCAATAATGTCGGTTTTATCAGTATGAAAAAATCCGCTGACATCAATAACCGGTCTTGTAGAGTCGATTGCCTTTGTTATTTTATATATATCCGCAATAAAGTCAGAATTTCTTTCTTTAAGTTGGATTTCGTTAAGCGGACACCAACCTATAATCGATGGATGATTAAAATCACGGTTTATCGCTGCTATCCATTCGTTAATAAAATTATGAATATTTGTATAATCGTGCCTGTTTATGCCCCAGTCGGGATATTCACCCCAAACAATAAAGCCGAGCTTATCCGCCCAGTATAAATAGCGGGGTTCAAAAATCTTTTCGTGGAGCCTTGCACCGTTGAATCCTAATTGCAATGCATACAGTATATCATTTTTTATTGCATCGTCATCGGGAGCGGTATACACTCCGTCGGGATAATATCCTTGGTCAAGAACAAGTCGCATAAATACCGATTTTCCGTTTATCAGGAATTTTTCTCTGCTTAAAGTAACTTCTCTTAATCCAAAATAGGATGTGACCTCATCGGTTACTTTTCCGTTCGTTGTTAAAGTAAGTTTAATATCGTAAAGATTTCCGTGACCTACCTCCCATAAGTGCTTTTCACTTAACGGAATGTTTATTTTAACGGATTTTGAATAGGGAGTAACTGTCTTTTCACCGCACAAATTTCCGTCAAAGGTAACCAAAGCATTCACTTGGACTTCGTCACATCCCGATAATAAAAGTTCTAATGTAACCGATGTATCTGAAATGTTTGGATATATTTTAATATTCTCGATATGAATAGTATCTACATATTCCATCCATACAGTTTGCCAGATACCCGTTGTCCTTGTATACAGACAACTTCTCGGTTTCAAATCCCAAACCTGTTTTCCCGAACCGTAAGTTTTATTTTTGGCATCGTCATAAGCGCTTAAAGTCAGGTAGTTTTCACCGTCATTAACATAGTCGGTAATATCGCAGTCAAACGGTACATATCCGCCTTGGTGTTTGGCGACATATTTTCCGTTTACAAAAAGTTCTGATTCAAAGTCTATTGCGCCGAAATGTACAATCAATCTTTTTCCGTTACAGTTTGCTGTAAAATCCTTACGATACCAAACCTTATTTATATAATCTTTTTCTTCGATTCCCGATAATTTACTTTCGGGACAAAACGGTACCAATATGTTGCTTTTTAAATGTCGGTTATATATTCCTTTTTCCTTTTCGGACAAAGAATTGTCGATCTCAAATTCCCAACTTCCGTTTAAGTTAATATAAGAGTCTCTTACGAATTGGGGGCGGGGGTACTCAGGTTTAATTGCTTTGTTATTCATAAAATCATCCTCCGTGTTTCTTAAAAATTTCATTGTTGTTTTAACGGATATCGTAGACACTTCTTACACATATGTTTTTCGGCTCACCCTCCAAAACAGTAACTTTACGGGTGCCCGGTTCCATATCGAAAAAGTTGTCGCTTAATATAAAATCTTCGTCCGGTGAGTAGATTTCAACCTGTTGCGCATAATTTTTGGCAGTGATTGAAATGGTGTTACCGTCTATTTCTGCCGACAGTTCGGGATTCAAAAATTCAAAATGTTTCGGCTCTGTAAATAGAATACTTCCGCTATACTTACTGTCGGTATATTCGTACCAAAGATAATTATGTTTTATGTCTGTTTTGTTAAAATCAAGTTCACATAGAGTGACAACCGAAAGGGGAGAAACCGTAATTTCGTTTTCGCCGCTTTGAAGCACTGTTCCGTCATTTCTGCAAAGCCGCCATCTTACTGTTCCGATTGAAGGGTTTAATGTGTCATTTGTAACCGATAACTGCGCCTTTGTTTCATAACCGTATACTTCGTTTTCCATTGTTACAAACGGTCGGGTTGTGGTTTCGCCGGTTTCACAGCAAGAGATAATAATCGGTTCAAAAAAGCGTTTGGCAAAATATTGTAAAGCCTTAAAGCGACCAAAGTAATCAATGCTTGACCAGGATGCGGTAGGCCAAACATCGTTTAATTGCCAGTAAAGGGTTCCCATACAACGCCCTCTGTTTCTGCGTAGATGTTCGACTCCGTATTTCATAGCTTTTGCCTGAAGTAATTGGGATGCGTATATGAGCGTTTCAAAGTCGGTCGGGTATAAGAAGGTTTTTGAAATATAAGCAATTATTCTCTGGTTTCCGTCATTACTTCTTTGGTGCATTTCCATAACCCGACTGAACAAGTTTCGGTCAGACGGCAAGGTAAAACTGTCAACGGTTTTTTTATCAGGCAGCGATTCGAAACCGAATTCACTGAGATATCTGAAATAATGGTTTCTATATTCAAAAAACGGTTTGTTACCGAGCCATACCTCCCAAAAATGGCTGTCGCCCTTGTTTTCGTTGTTGGGGTCAACAAAATGCTCAAAACTTGTGGGAGAGGAGGGAATATAGGGTATATCGGGGCACAGATCGTTTATGATTTCGGGTATACGCTTTTCATATAAGCCGAGATATCCGTTTTTATAATCGTCGGGAAAATTGCGCTGATGCCACTCACACTCGTTGTTGCCGGAAATCAAAGCGATGCAGGCGTGATGTCTTATGCGTTTTAAATTATCCTCAACTTCATCTGTAAACTCTTTGGTAAGCTCATCATAGATGGGGAACAGAGTGCCGGCAATCATCAAATCATGGAATATCACAATGCCGAGTTTATCGCAGGCATCATAGAAATCGTCCTTGGGATAGCTTCCGCCACCCCATACGCGTATCGCATTAAAGTTGGAATTGCGGCAATGGGTGAGCAGTTTTTCGGTTCTTTCGGGTGTTATTCTCGAAAGAATACAGTCCTCCGGTATGTAATCGGCACCCATTGCGAAAAACTTTACTCCGTTCACCTCGTGGCAAAAGCTTTCACCGTATTCGTCTTTTTCTCTTGTAAGGCGCAGGGTGCGAAGACCGATGTTTTTACTTTCGCAGTCTACAATCTCGCCGTTTTCATAAAGTAAAACAGTAATATTGTAAAGGTTTTGCTCTCCGAGTCCGTTAGGCCACCAAAGTTTCGGATTTGTAATCTCGTTTTCACTGTCAGGGGATATATCCGTTTTTTCGCCGTCCGGTGCGGTGAGTGTTATTTTTATCTTTGCGGTGCCTCTTGCGGTCGAAACGGCGGGGGTTATCCATACTTTGCCGTCTTCATGGCGCTGGGTTATTCTTATATCCGCAATTCTGTCGGTATCGCCTATAAGCAGATATATGTCCTTCCATATACCCGCATCGGGCAGATGCGGGCCCCAATCCCAACCGGACATACAAAAAGACTTTCGCAGATAACTGTATCCCAAGAGTGTTTCACGGTTGCCGTCCCACTTTTGTTCGGCATACTTCTTTTTAAAATATCGGTTTGCGGAGTGGAAAACAAGCTTCAGCTCATTTTCAGAATGTAAGAACTCTGAAATATCAAATTGATATCTTCTGTGCATATTCTGTGTTTTAGCCACAAGAGTACCGTTTAAATAGATATCGCATAGGGTATCAAGTCCGTCACAGCACAAAAGCGCACACTTGTCGGCTTTATCAAAAGAAAAGCACTTGGTAAATGTGTAGTCGTGTTCCGCAATTTCTAATGCTTTAAGTTCATTTTCTCGGTAATATGGGTCGTCCATCCAGTTGTTTTCGAGCAAAATTGAATAAACAGAACCCGGTACAGTGCCCTTACATTCATAGCCGTTTCCGGAAAGTTTCCACTGGCCGTTAAGGGATAAATGTTTCATTTTATTTTTACCTCCGTTCGGTTTTTTATTGAGTAGTTTAATTAAATTATATACAGTAAATTATTTATTTGAATGGAAAAAATAGATTTTAGCGTTAAATAATATGTAAATATTAGAAATATAAAGACAGTAGTTTGATTTGAATGTTACAAACCGCTGTCTTCATTTTTAATACTGATTTAAATCTTTCAAGGCGTTTTCACGATACTCCTTAGGGGACATACCATACTTTTTTGAAAATGACTTAGTAAAATAGAGTGGGTCGTTGTATCCGACGGCATTTGCGATTTCTTTTATTTGAAGTACGGTTTGGATTAATAATTCCGTTGAATGTTCAAGCCGTATTTTTGTCAGATATTTCATTGGTGTTGTATTTTGAAACTTTAAGAATTGGTTTGTCAAAGTTTTATAGTTTGTGCATCCTATTTTAGTTAAATTATTCAATGTAATATTTTCAAAATAATGATTTTCCAAATAATTAATAACTTCGGTATAAGGGGTAGGGTAAACAGGAACCTTACCATCATCCGAAATGCCCGAAGATATAAGCAATATCAATTCTTGAAAATAAAGCGCACATAATTCAATATAATGAGTAGGTTTTTTTTGCAGTGACTTTCTCATTAGATTGAATAATACGGCAAACCGTTTGTCAAAACGCGGCTGAAAGGTCTTTTTATCGTGCAGATTGTATTTTTCCAATAGTTTACTCGCTGATTTTCCTGAAAAATGACACCAAAAAATTTCCGGATTTTCTTCTAAATACATAACATAATTTTGCAATTCATTCGGATGAAACATCAAAAATGTTCCCGCCGAAATAGTTTCTTCTTTATTGTTATTGTCAATATAATGAAGAAATCCGTTGTTTACATATATAATTTGATAGTCTAATCTGTGCTGATGAATTGTATTGCAGACTTTTTGCGTTTTTAATGTTGAAAATCCGCAACTCAATACAAACAGTGGGTATCCCTGCGGAGCAATATCACGCCTTTCTTTCTGATTTAAATCATAATAATATCCGCCGTTACATATCATAGTGAATCCCCTTGCAAAAATGAATAATATTCTATTAAATCCATATATTACCGAACTATATATATGAATAAGGAAAAGCAAAAAACAGTTTGAAGTTTCGGCAAAATTTATATAATTTATCCATAAATACACACATATATAATAGTCTGTTTTAATGGAAAAGTCAAGTTTTATTAACAAATATATTATTAACAACAATTCAATTATTTACATATTTCGTCACTTTTTATTCTGTTTTTTCCATATAAAAAAAGAATGGCGTGTTGTATAATAAAATTGCAGTTTTGATATCCGTATTTTTACGGTGTTCTTAGCAATTAAAAACGGAGGCAAAGGTTATGAAAAAAGAAATTAAAAGGATATTGGCAATACTTTTAGCTGTTTGTTTGTGTGCAGTTTTCTGCTCATGCGCAAAGGATGATGATTCTTCCGGCATGGGTTCTGATGACGATTTTGTTCAACTTGACAATGTTGATGTAGACGGTCAGGGAGGGACGACCGGAAACAGTGATGGCTCAACCGATTCGAAAAGCGGCAGTAAAACGGGCGACAAAGCCAATACCGATTATTTAAGTAAAATACCCGATAAGTTAAAGGGCACTACGGTAACCTTTGCGGTATGGGGCGATGAAAATGCCGCTGAATATGCCAAGGTTGCAAAGTTGTTTACAAAGAAAACAAAAATCAATGTTAAATATGTTACATACGACCAGGAAAAATATCCGTCAACAATCGTTGAACAGAATGCCGCAGGAAAAGGTCCGGATATTGTGATATGTAACTATAAATTTCCGGTAATAGTAGAGTGCGTTCAACAACTCCCGAAAATATTTAATCTGAATGACGGCTTTTGGGATAAGCGTGTAACAGAAGCATTATCCGTTAAAGGTAAGAATTACTTTGTAAATTCTTATAATTCGCCTTTTGCGAATAGCGGTCAGTTGGTTTTCTATAACAAAGACATCTTTTCAAATAATAATATTAAAAGTCCTCAGGACTATGTTGACGAAGGAAAGTGGACTTATGAAGCACTCGAAACCTGCTTGCGTCAGGCACATCAAAAAGGATTTGACGGCGGCGCGGCTTTCCCTCAAATGCTATGGAATTCAACAGGTTCTGATCTTATACAGTATAATCCTAAGGAAGGAAAGTTTACGAGCGGTTTGTCTGATCCGTCGCAAAAATCGGATATCGTTTATTCGCTGAAATTTGCGGCAAGACTTTTCAACGAGGGAGTTATAACACAAAATCCGTTGGGAAGATTTGCTTCCGGTAATATGGCTATTGCGGTAACCGGAAACTTCGGTATGAAATATAACGGTTGGTTCAAAGGGATGTCTCCTTCTGCGTTAGGCGTTGTAAATATGCCGACAAAATTAAACGGCAAAAAAGCAAACTATTCGGGCGGAACGCAGCGTGCATACGGTATAGGTAAAAATGCTAAAAATATCGACGGTGCGTATTATTTCCTGAGATTTTTCTTAGACCTTGATAATTATGACGATGCCGGTGCAAAAATTTTCTTAAATAAAAATGTTGAGCGTTTTTATAAAGAAACGGTGTTAAAAGATTACAAAAAAAATCCGATTTGTATGCAGTATTTTGATATGCCTCTTTCACTTGTAGGCAGTCCGTGGACACAAACAAGCGCAGGCGATTGGGTGGCAGTATCTCTTGCAGGTACGCCGGAAGAGGTTGAAAACGAACTTAATAAGCGAGTAAATATTGTAGAAAAGGCTGCGCAGAAAGCAACCGAAAAATTGAACAGTATTTCCTAATGCGACTTAAAATTAAAGGGTGGTTTTAAAGTGAAAAAAACGATAAAAAGAATTATTGTCTGTTGCCTTTCTTCGGCACTTATGATTACTTTTGCTTACCCGCTTGCAAAGCGTCTTACGGTTAATGCCGCAGTGGCGGGCGATGGGGTTTCAAAACCGCTCTTGACCGAGGATTTCGAAACATCATATATTGTAGGTAAATTTAATGCAAGTACCGATAGCCATCAATATTATGCCGAAACCGATTCAAGAACAGGCGGCACCTATTGGATGCGGTCTGCTTGGGCTGTTGTTACAAGTGACGCAAAGCCAAAAGCGAGCGATTCGTCCTATAATCACTCTGCTTACAATGAATATATGAAACTCACCTATAACTACCAAACGGCTGATGTTTTCGGTGTTGAAAGTACATACAACAGTACGAATGCGGCTTATTATAATGATAAAAGTCCTACCTATTATAATAACTACGCACATAATCCCGGCTTTGTACTCTATTCAGGCGATGGCACAACAGACAAGTTTTCGGGCAGCACAGGTATGGAATATAAGATGTATATTGATGTTGCTTTGGTTGAAGACGACGGCAAACGGGTACAACTGTATTTGAATACCAATTACAGTCCTTCGGCTGCCACTGCGGCATATGGCGAAGCAATGTATGCTGTTGAAAAATATAAACCAAGTGAAGCCAATGGAGATGTATTGATTTGCGATACGGCTGCAACCGGCAAGCAAAAACTCAATGTACAGTCCGATTCCGGTTATACTTTCCAAACCTTTGAAGTGGTATATAAGGCGAAAGCGGGATATTCTCCCGTTATTATGATGGTTACCAACGAAAGCAAAGCGGTAACTGCAACATCCTCTAAAAAAGATTATGCCTGTGCGTATGTAGATAACATAAAACTGTATAACAACGGTCTTTATGTTAATACAACCAATCCTGACGGTTCGGTCCTTCTTGTAAAATACGAAGAAGGTGATAAGCTTTCCGCTATTAAACCTAATGCAAGCGGTTGGGCTGACGATGGTAAGTGGTATTCCGATATCAATTGTACAACCGTTACGACCGATACCGAACCGCAAGAGGGAGTAACTTATTACAGAAAATGGCATAAGGAATACACCCTTGATTTTGAGGCAAATTACCAAACTTCATCCGGCACTGTATTTTACGGTGATAACTTTAACGATGAATACCATGTATATTCCAGTTATTACGCACGGAAGAATATTGACGGCAACTATAAAATCGCATTAAGTTATATCAACGATAATCCGCTATATCGGGAAAAGCACGGTTGGCGCGGCTGGGATGAATTTTTTACAAACTATTCAAACAGTCCGAGTATGTCTATATTTGACCCGTCGGTTACGGGCAGGTTGACAGGCTCTCCCGATTTTGAATATGAGGTTTCTTTCGATTATGAAATAACGGGAAAAATTCCGCAGTATGATATCGAATTTCAACTTATTTTAAGTCCGATTTCGAGCGGAAGCACGATTGTTTGCGGCACTTTTGCTTTGGACGGATTAAAGGGCAGAACAAATACTTTGAAATTTACTGCGGTTGACGGTTATTATCCGCGTATCCGTATGGTAACCAACGGCGGTGAAAGACTTGAAAAAAATCCCGAAGAATATCATATTGCTTATATTGATAATTTGAAAGTTGAAGAGCTTTATCCCGAAAAAGGAACGCCGGTTGCCATTGCCTTTGATTCTGACGGCGGAAGTTTTGTATCCGGTTACCGTATTCTTGCGGGAAACAAGGTCGGGACTCTTCCTTCAGCAGCAAAAAGCGGTTATCTTTTTGATTGCTGGTATTTATCCGGCGATTCATCGCAAAAAGAAGTAGGTCCGTCAACGGTTCTGAATGATAATGTCACTTTGAAAGCTAAATGGATTAGTGTTACGGCTTCTAACTATGAGAATAGTAGTTTAGATGATTTTTCGGTAATGAATTATCCCAATGTAATCGAAAAATATGATGATTTGAATACAGACAAACTTTTAGAAGACGGTATTTCAAACAGTGTTTCGACATTAAGTAACCGATATATTAAATCAGGTTGTCCCGATAATATGAACGGTGCTTTGTTACTTGCCAATAAACCTGCCGTTATGTCAAATGATCAAGTTTCCCTTCCGGCAATCGCACTTCTTAACCGTGACGGAACCAAATATGCGGTTAAGGCAAACACACGATACAAACTTTCTTTTGATTATTTACCGCTCGGCGAAAGTAATGCACATACCTATATTACTGTTTATTACGGTTCATATTCTGCATACGGTGTAAATTCTAACTGTCAGCCGCTTGAAAACTGTGCCGTTCACGGTGTTGACACTAAATCAAAGACCTTTACTCATTATTTTTATGCGAAACAGGACGGCTTTATTTTCTTCACAATAGGTTCCCGTGCGAGTATGAATGATACAAACACGGAACATTTTGTTTTGATTGATAATATTCATATTGATATCGAGAACGGTGCTAAATATAACGAATACAAGAATGCGGATGGAACTTCATATAGTTCCAAGCCTTGGGGTTACAATGTCCAGTTCGGTATGCCGGGTGACAAAATAAGAGATTTCGGTTTCCCGAATGTTACAGGCAAGGATATTGAAGGATTTTATAATGATGCCGCCTGTACCCAAAAATGTACGGACTATGACACTATAATCAACCGTGACAGAATTATTTATGTAAAATACAAAGATGTTGATTACAGCAAAACATCAGACTTTTCAAATCCGATAATACTTGATTTTGAAAATGCGGATGATTTTGATTTGGATGTAATGTATAGGTACAATCTTTATATGTCACACTCCTCTACCGACAGACAAACAGAACTTGACTATGTTCCGGACGATAGCGTAAATGCAAGCAGCGGTAACGGTTATATGAGATTGTATGATATTATGCATTGTTACGGTAATATGGCATTTACTCTTTATGATAAAAACAATCCGTCGGGAATCATGATTCTTGAGCCAAACACAAGTTACCGAATAAGCGCACAGACCAAATATGAGGATGATGCGAAAATCCCTTATCTCAGAACTTGGTTTGTTGATATCAATACCGGTGCATATACAAGAAATTATAATTGCAGTTTATCCTGCAATCTTGATGATGTTACAGGATATACCGAGGTTTCCGGTGTATTTACTACCGGTGACAAATCTACTGCGGTGGCAATAGGTGCAGTTTATTTGTCCGAACAAAATGTCTATATAGATGATGTTAAGGTAGAAAAGTTAAGAAATTACACACTGAAGTTTGATGTCGGAAACGCAGACCCGATGGAAGATATTATTACATTACCGTATGTACTTATAGATGACCCCGGTGCGCCTTTCAAGGCGGGCTATGACTTTGTCGGTTGGTTCAGGGATAAGGAATTCACAATACCGTATGATTTCTATGTGGATTACATTACCGGCGATACGGTGTTATATGCAAAATTCGAGAAGGAAGAAGAATTACCGGACACAGAAGAAGACATAGATACGGATGTTCAGGATGATTCCGAGCCGGAAGATGTGGAAAAAGATGTTCCGGACATGATCTTCGTCGACGACGAGGAACCGGAGGACACGGAGGACGCGGAAGAAGAAGAACAGCCGCGCGGACGGTTCTCCTTCCTGCGGAGATTC
>JAZUGP010000034.1:0-2245 GCA_045641225.1 Acutalibacteraceae bacterium | reverse complement strand
AACACACAAAGTTACCGTTATTTTATGGACACAAATTTCTTTAATCATATAAATATAAAGAAAGAAAACACCTTCGTGCCAAACGGTAAAGCGAAAGATACCGATAAAGAATGTGAAGAATATGATGCCAATATAAAAAACCTCGGCGGAATTGATTTGCAACTTTTGGGAATAGGTCTTGACGGTCATATCGGCTTTAATGAGCCGGCTGATTCTTTCGAAAAAAGCACCCATGTTGTAGATTTGCACAAGTCTACCATTGATGCTAACGCAAGATTTTTTGAAAAGACGGAAGATGTGCCTAAAAAAGCAATTACCATGGGTATGGTTTCCATAATGCAGGCAAAGAAGATTTTGCTTATCGCTAACGGAAAGAATAAGGAAGAAATATTAAATAAAGCGTTTTTCGGTCCGATTACACCGAAAATCCCTGCTTCTATTTTGCAACTTCATCCCGATATAACGGTTATTTACAGCGAGAAATAATATGAAAGCAGACTTTATAGAACGCAGGTCGTAATATAAAGTCTGCTTTTGTGTTCAAAATTTGCATCGCATTAAACAAAGAAAAGGGAATAGGAATATAAAAAATCTTGAAAGGATTTTCTTTTTCCAATACTGCAAATGAATCAAATTTTTCCCGTTAAGTAAAAGTTGTTCGGAAAGTGAAAAATATAAAAGTGCGTATCAAAAGAAAGTGTATAAAATAACTTAAAATTTACAGTTGAATTTTAAGAAGAATTGGTATATAATATCAATAGAAATGAAAGGAGAATTTATATGCCAAATATAAAGCCGGTTTCTGATTTGAGAAACTATAATGAAGTTTTGCGTGACATTGCTGTTGGTGAACCTGTTTTTCTTACAAAAAACGGAAGAGGGCGTTATGCAATAGTTGACATAGCCGAATATGAAAAAATAAAATCAATTGTAAAGTTGATGAGCGAACTTAATAAAGGAGAGACATCGGCGAAAATTGACGGATGGAAAAGTATTACGGATGTTGAAAAATTGTTGGGAGTAAGTGATGTATAATATTGTTTTTTCACCAGAAACGATAAAAGATTTGGAAGAAACAAAGGAATATATATCCGAAGAATTATGTAATGAACAGGCAGCATCGAAAACGGTTCGGGAAATATTAGATAATATTCGCATATTATCAAAATTTCCTGAAAGTGCACCACTGCTTACTTCAATAGTTGATTTTGATACGAATTATAGGTTTTTGGTATGCGGAAATTATGTTGCTTTTTACCGCATTGAAAAAAATGAAGTTCGTATTATAAGAATTCTTTATGGTCGAAGAAACTTTATGCAAATTCTTTTTGGAGATTCTTTGGAGTAATACTTTATTACACATTTTTAACTGATGCTTATTGTTGAAAATATATTTCTGATATAGTATAATGTTATTGAAAAAAGTGAAAGGAACAGCATCATGGAGTTGAAAAATGTAAGCATATTACCCGACGAAAATTCAGTTGTGTTAAAATATCAAAACCAAAGAATAATGTTATTTAAATCTACATTTGAGAAAGACAGAGTATGCTATAGCTTTTTACAAGAAAATGCATCTGATGAATTTGTTGAATTAGTGCTTAATAATTTAGAACAAGTCGGAATAGAAATGGATATGCAATCAAAAAAGTATTTTATTGATGCAGAAGATGAACGGAGTTTTGAATATATATTTGAAAAATTGGGATATAATCTTCACTTCAATTTTTCTAATTTGTTTTTCAAATCATATAGTATAAATTAACATTGAATTTTTACATTATGTAGCATATATTTAATTATATCGCTTTTTTTATAGATTTAAAACTGCTTTTAAACTACACATAATAATGTCGAAAAAAGGCGATGAATTTTATATCATAAACAGTTGACATTTTTCTAAAATAGTGCTACACTTATAACACCGAATCTTAAATTAATGAAGGAGAGATTAAATAGTAAGTGAAACTGGAATTCGAGATTTCGAAGTTCGGGTGTGCTTACTGTGATATGATGTCCTTCATGGATTTCGGTAGAAAACTAAAATCAAAAGACAAATATCACAGTAATAAACGCTCATCTTCGGATGGGCGTTATTTTTATGTGGCTCTTTGTCAATAGTTGGGGTAAAGAGTTAAAATAGAATATTATGAGTATGTGAGCAGTCGCCGTCAGGCGGCTGCTTGTTTGTTAAGATGTTGATGCGAAAAGATATGTAGAATACGGTTTCTAAAGCGTTTAAAAT
>JAZUGP010000033.1:0-55720 GCA_045641225.1 Acutalibacteraceae bacterium | reverse complement strand
AATGTGAAAGCATAAGTGAAATCAATACCGTGACGGGTGTGGGCATCTGCCAAAATCCTCACTGCATCACCACATCGGAGCAGGGAATTGCGCAGAAATTTATTCTTGCCGATGAAAAAACGGGTACTTACCGCTGTGCGTATTGTGAGGCAAAACTTAAAGTATAAATCCTAAATCTTTTTAATTATGTTAAAGATATAAACTTTTATTCCGCTTTTTGTTAAGATTTTGTTGTTGATATTTTAATTGATGTATTGTATAGTCATATCGTAAGTACTTTTTTGGAAAATAAAAATATGGCGAGGTTTTGATAATGAAAAAAATATTAACGGTAACGGCGATCCTTTTTTGCGTTGTTTTAACACTTTGCGCTTGCGGTAAAAAAATGACCGCTGAGGAAAAGGATTCGGTATATTACGAAAAGGACGATTTTGAGCAGGTTAAGGAAGTAATTGAAAAACAAATTGATGCCGATTACGGTAAATCTGTTATTGATGAACTGTATTATATGGGTGATAACTACAGTATCGCGTTTCAGTATATTGCCGATGCACTGGGCTGTGATGAGGTAATGGTGTTTAATTGTACGTTCCATTCTAAAGGTGTTGACTATAAATTAGCTGAAAAGAATGCCTCATCGCCTTGGGACAGTTCCGAGACCGTTCCGAGCGGTGTATACAGGAATTGGCGTTGGGTTATGATAAGACAACTCGGCGGCGAGTGGAAAGTCGGCCAGTGCGGCCCTATGGACTGATGAAATGAATAATAATAAATCAGAACTTTTATTTAAAAACAAAAGCGAGGCACATCCGCAACCGATGGTGCCTTCGCTTTGTTATATTAAGAACATTGTAAAAAATCCCAACATAATAATAGGTGATTATACTTATTATGACGATGCCGAGACCTGCGGTGAGGATTTTGAAAAGCATGTTACACATTTTTATCCCCACCTCGGGGATAAACTTATTATCGGTAAGTTTTGCAGTATTGCAAAGGGCGTTGAGTTTGTGATGAATGGCGCAAATCACCCGATGGATGGTGCTTCGGCTTTCCCGTTTGGTATTTTCACCTACGGTATGCCCACGATACCGAAAGAAACCGTACGTGATAAAGGTGACACGGTGATAGGCAACGATGTATGGATAGGCCAAAATGTTACTTTTATGCCGGGCGTTAAGGTGGGTGACGGCGCGATAATCGGCGCAAACGCCGTGGTGGCATGTAATATCCCTCCCTATGCGATTGCCGTGGGTAATCCCGCAAGGGTTGTTAAAATGCGTTTTGATGAGGAAACGGTACAAAAGCTTCTTAAAATCCGTTGGTGGGACTTACCTGCCGAGGTAATCGAAGAAAATTATACCCTCTTTCAGGATAAGAATATAAGTCTGTTTATAGAGAAGTTTTCGGGATAAAACAGAGGCTTTTTTGCCCGATAGGTGTAAAATCTTTAAAAACGGCAGAAAAAAACCATAAAATAGACTTTTTTGTATAAAATTCTATTGACAAACGGCATAAACTGTGATAACATTCTTAAAAGTAAATATTCAGTTTTAATGTTTATATTAAAGGCTGTGACGAAGACGGTCTGTAACAATGTTTTAAGAGAGCCGGCGGTTGCTGTGAGCCGGCAGCGGAGTTACAAAGACACATCACTTCCGAGCCGGAGGTCCGAAAGCTTTTGTAGGCTCCTCCCGTGATTGCTGCGTTAATTTTGCATAGGAGTTGTTCGACTCCGAGAGTGGCGGTTTTATAATCGCAATTTGAGTGGTACCGCGAGTAAATTATTACCCGTCTCAAAGTTTTTTTGAGGCGGGCATTCTGTTTTTTTGAAATTTAACTGTCTGAAGGTGTAATCGTGTCTAATGTTTCAAAAGAAAAGTTAACCGAAGTTGCTTTGCGAATAAAGGAAATGCGTGAAATTATCGGCCTGAGCGAAAGCGATATGGCTGAAAGAACCGAGGTTTCGCTTGATGAATACAGGCAATTTGAGTCTGCACAGGCTGATTTCCCTTTTTCTTTTATACATAAATGCTCAATAGTCTTCGGAATCGGCATAAGCGATATTTTAGAGGGCAAAAGCGCGCATCTTCAGTCTTATACCGTTACGAGAAAAGGGCAGGGTCAGGAAACGGCCAAGGAGGACGGAATCGAGATTCAGAATCTTGCGCCGATGTTTGCAAAGAAAATTGCCGAGCCGTATTGGGTGCATTATGAATATGATGCCGCACTTCAGAACAAACCCGTTCACCTTACAAAGCATTCCGGTCAGGAGTTTGACTTTATTATCAGCGGAAAACTTAAAATCCAAATCGGCGATAATATTGAGTATTTAAGTGAGGGCGACAGTATATTCTACAACAGCTCCACACCTCACGGAATGATTGCGGTTGACGGCAGGGACTGTTATTTTATAGCAGTGGTGCTTCCCGGTGACAACAGTGCCGAAACCGTGGTAAGGGATACATTTTTCCCTGCACGCACTTCGGGTAAAAAGCTTGTTTCCGATTCTTTTGTTTCGGTCACAGAGGATGAAAACGGTGCTCCTGTAAGCATTGATTTTAAAAATGAGGATACCTTCAATTTTGCTTTTGATATTGTGGATGCAATTGCGAAAAAAGAACCCGATAAGCTTGCAATGCTTCATATTTCAAAGGATAAGCAGGAAAGAAGATTTACATTTTCCGATATGAAGCGTGCTTCGGCACAGTGTGCAAACTATTTCAAATCACTCGGTATAAAAAAGGGCGACCGCGTTATGCTGGTGCTTAAACGCCATTATCAATTCTGGTTTGCCATTCTCGGTTTGCATAAGCTCGGCGCAGTGGCGATACCCGCAACCTGTCAGTTGCAGGCCCATGACTTTGAATACCGTTTCAATGCCGCGAAAGTCAGTGCGATAGTTTGCACGGCGGATGATGATGTAGCCAATCAGGTCGATATTGCCGCGGCAAATTCTCCGTCCCTTCTTCACAAGCTCGTTGTCGGCGGAAGCAAGGACGGTTGGCATAACTTTGATGAGGAATATGCCCTTTACAGCACTCATTTTTACCGAAATGAGAATACAGCCTGCGGAAACGACCCAATGCTTATGTTCTTCACCTCGGGAACAACCGGATACCCTAAGGTTGCCGTCCATAATTATAAGTATCCGCTCGGGCATTATCTCACCGCCAAATACTGGCACGGTGCCGAGGAGGGCGGTTTGCATTTCACAATATCCGATACCGGTTGGGGCAAGGCGCTCTGGGGTAAGCTTTACGGTCAGTGGCTCTGTGAAAGCGCGGTTTTCACATACGATTTCAACCGCTTTTCCGCCGCTGATATACTGCCTATGTTTAAAAAATACAATATAACCACCTTCTGCGCTCCTCCTACGATGCTTCGTATGATGATAAGGGAGGATATTTCCAAGTACGATTTTTCATCGGTCAAGCATATGACTACCGCCGGTGAGGCATTAAATCCCGAGGTATACCGCTTGTTTGAAAAAGCAACCGGTCTTCAGATAATGGAGGGCTTCGGTCAAACCGAGATAACGCTTGCTATTGCAAATCTGCGCGGAAATTCACATAAGGTAGGTTCAATGGGCAAACCGGTGCCGCTTTATGATGTTGACCTTGTGGACGAGAACGGCAACAGCGTATCGGTGGGCGAAACGGGTGAAATAGTCATACGTACCGATAAAAAGACCCCCTGCGGACTTTTCGCGGGATACTATCTCGATTCGGAAAAAACCGAGGAGGTATGGCACGATGGTATGTATCATACCGGTGATACCGCTTGGCGCGATGAAGACGGATTTTTCTGGTATGTCGGCAGGGTGGACGATGTTATCAAGTCCTCCGGCTACCGCATAGGCCCGTTTGAAATCGAAAGTGTTATTATGGAGCTTCCTTATGTTCTCGAATGCGGTGTTTGTCCCTCGCCAGATGAGGTGAGAGGGCAGGTCGTCAAGGCAAGTATTGTTCTTGTAGAGGGCACCGTGCCGAGCGAGGAGCTTAAAAAAGAAATTCAGGATTATGTTAAAAAGAACACAGCACCTTACAAATATCCGAGAATTATCGAATTCCGTAAGGAACTTCCGAAAACGGTTAACGGTAAAATACAACGCAGTCGCTTAATATAACGGCAATGCGTATTACTAATCCTAATAAGGGAAGGGAAGAAAAATGAGTCATATTACCGGACTTGACTATAAAATCGGCGAAATGGCACAGCGTATCCGTGAGCTTCGTGAAATCACCCGCTTTACGCCCGAAGAAATGGCAATGAAAACCGATGTTACATTGGATGAATATCTTGCCTGTGAAAACGGTGAAAGCGACTTAAACTTTGCTTTTATTTACAGATGCGCGCTTGCTTTCGGAGTCGATGTTACTGATATTATCGAAGGTATCAGCCCTACACTTAAATCGTACACGCTCACCAAAAACGGTGCGGGGCAGAAAATCGATCAGGCACACGGAATGGTTTATTATAACCTCGCCGCTTCTTTTCAAAACAGAATAGCCGAGCCGCTTTATGTATGCTGTAAGTATAACGAGGATGCCGAGCATCACGATATTGAGCTTACTACCCATGCCGGTCAGGAATGTGATATCGTAATTTCGGGTCATCTTCAGGTGCAGATCGGCTCACATAAGGAAACTTTAGACCCCGGCGACAGCATTTATTATGACAGCGGCACACCGCACGGAATGATAGCGGTAGGCGGTGAAGACTGTTGCTTCTATGCCATTGTCCTTAATCCTACGGGCGAGCCTATCCCCGAGCTTATACCTTCAAAAGAAATCAAGACATCCTTTACCGGCTATAAAAAGGATACAAAGGAAAGAGTTTATAATAAATATATTGATGTTACCGAAAACGAAAACGGAACACCCGAGTCTATAAAATTCAAGAATACCGAGAATTTCAATTTTGCTTTTGATGTACTTGATGAAATAGCAAAGAAGGATCCGGAAAAGCTTGCGATGCTTCATATATCAAACGATAAAACCGAAAGGCGTTTTACATTCAACGATATAAAGCGTGCATCATCACAGTGTGCTAATTATTTTAAATCAATGGGCATCAAAAAGGGCGACCGTGTAATGCTCGTTCTCAAACGGCATTATCAGTATTGGTTTGCCATTATGGGACTCAACAAGCTCGGTGCTATCGCAATTCCGGCGGTAAATCAGCTTCTTGAACACGATTTTGAATACCGCTTCAACGCGGCTGAGGTCAATACAATTATATGCACCTCGGATGGCGATACCGCACATCAGGCAGAGCTTGCCGCCGAGAAATGCCCCTGTGTTAAAAATAAAATAATAGTGGGCGGACATCGTGACGGATGGCGCCCGTTTGATGAGGAATATGTTTTATACAGTTCTCATTTTTCAAGGGACGAAAATTCCGCCGGCGGAGATGACACAATGCTGATGTTTTTCACCTCCGGCACATCGGGGTATCCGAAAATTGCAGTACACAACTATAAATATCCGCTCGGTCATTTCCACACCGCCAAATATTGGCATTGTGTTGACCCCGACGGTTTGCACTTTACGATATCCGATACCGGCTGGGCAAAGGCAATGTGGGGCAAGCTTTACGGCCAGTGGCTTTGCCAATCCCCGACCTTTGTTTACGATTTCGACCGCTTTGATGCCGCCGAAATCCTGCCTATGTTTGCAAAATACAGAATTACCACATTCTGTGCACCGCCTACAATGCTCCGCCTGATGATTCATCAGGATATTTCAAAATACGATTTATCCTCCGTAAAGCATATGACTACTGCGGGCGAGGCATTAAACCCCGAGGTTTACAGGCGGTTTGAGGATGCTACCGGTCTTCAGATTCTTGAGGGCTTCGGTCAGTCGGAAAGCACAATGATAATCGGTAATCTTGTAGGTGCTCCGCATAAAATCGGTTCGATGGGCAAGCCTGCTCCGATTTACGATGTTGATATAATCAACGAAAACGGCGACTCGGTTAAGGCGGGCGAAATCGGAGAAATTGTTATTAATATTAAAGATGGCTGTCCGTGCGGTCTTGCAACTGAATATTACAGAGATGCCGAAAGAACAGCTCAGGTTTGGAAAGACGGGCTTTATCACACCGGTGATACCGCGTGGCGCGATGAGGACGGATACTACTGGTATGTCGCCAGAGTGGACGATGTTATCAAGTCCTCCGGCTACCGCATAGGTCCGTTTGAAATCGAGAGTGTTATTATGGAGCTTCCCTATGTTCTCGAGTGCGGTGTTTCAGCCGCACCGGACGAGGTGAGAGGTCAGGTTGTAAAGGCGAGTGTTGTTCTTATTGACGGTACAGAGCCGAGCGAAGAACTCAAAGCAGAGATTCAGAACTATGTAAAAACTCATACCGCACCGTACAAATATCCGCGAATAGTTGTTTTCAGGGACAGTCTTCCAAAAACAACGAGCGGAAAGATTCAGAGAAATCTTTTGTAGAGGTGACACGATGGATTTCAAACGCTTAACTCTCTTTTGCGGGCATTACGGGAGCGGTAAAACAAGTATTGCCGTAAGCACTGCGCTTGCTCTTAAAAAGCAAAGGGAAAATGTTGCACTTGCCGACCTTGATATTGTAAATCCCTATTTTCGTGCAAAGGACAGTATGAATCTTTTGGAGCAAAACGGTATCAGGTTGATTTGCTCGGAATTTGCAAACAGCAATGTTGACTTTCCCGCACTGCCGCAGGAAATGTATGCTTTAACCGATGATAAAAGTATGAATGCCGTTTTGGATATCGGAGGGGATGAGCGGGGTGCGCTGGCGCTCGGAAGAATAGCTCCCGCCATAATTGCCGAAAACAATTATGAGATGCTTCTTGTGATTAACGGCTATCGGCCTCTTACTCGGGATACCGAGTCGGTGCTTGAAATAAAGGCGGAAATCGAGAACGCCTGCAAAATACCCTTTACCGCGATTGTAAACAACTCAAATCTGGGCGTGGAAACAACGGCGGAAACAGTGCTTAACTCACTTTCCTTTGCAAATGATGTTTCAAATGCCTGCGGTCTGCCGGTTGCGTTTACTGCGGTTCCCGATACAATATTCGGTGAGCTTAACGGTAAGATACCCGATATTTTCAGAATAAATCCAAAAACGCTTTTTTAAACATTTGATATATGAAAGGATGCTTATGATGGTAAAAATAACCTTCAAAACCGATACCTGTAAGGGCTGCGGACTTTGTGTTGCCGCCTGCCCTAAAAAAATCGTTCAGATTTCGAATGATGTAATCAATAAAAACGGACATCATCCCGCGGTAATCACCGATGCGGAGGCCTGTATAGGCTGTGCTTCCTGTGCTACGATGTGTCCTGACTGTGTAATAACTATTGAGAAGGAGTGAACGAAATGTCTGATAAAGTATTGATGAAAGGCAACGAAGCTATTGCCGAGGCGGCGATAATCGCAGGATGCCGTCATTATTTCGGTTATCCCATAACCCCCCAAACGGAAATTGCGGCGTATATGGCAAAGCGTATGCCTAAAATAGGAGGAACATTTCTTCAGGCGGAAAGTGAAATTGCCGCAATAAATATGGTTTACGGTGCCGCTTCCGCAGGTAAGAGGGCGATGACATCATCCTCAAGCCCCGGAATATCCCTTAAAAGCGAGGGCATTTCATATCTTGCAGGCTCCGACCTGCCCGCTCTTATTGTAAACGCACAGCGCGGCGGTCCGGGACTCGGCGGAATACAGCCCAGTCAGTCCGATTATTTTCAGGCAACACGCGGCGGCGGGCACGGCGATTATCATATGATAGTTTTAACACCCGCTTCCGTTCAGGAAATGGCAGAGCTTACCATAAAGGGATTTGACCTTGCAGATAAATACCGTATGCCTGTTATGGTTCTTGCTGACGGTACAATCGGTCAGATGATGGAGCCGGTATCATTTGATTTTGCGGTTAAGGCAGCCCCCGAAAAGCCGTGGGCTGCCACCGGTACGGATATGAAAAGAGAGCACAATATAATCAACTCTCTTTATCTTAAGGCGGCTGACCTTGAAAGAAATAATATCGAGCGCTATAAGCGTTATGACGAAATCATAAAGAATGAGCCGATGTATGAGGAGTTTATGACCGAGGACGCCGACATTATTCTCGCGGCTTTCGGCATAGCGGCAAGAGTTTGTAAAAACGCAATAAAGAAGGCACGCAGAGAGGGAATAAAGGTCGGTCTTATCCGTCCGATTACGGTATGGCCTTTCCCGAAAGCACCCTTTGAAAGAGCGGTTGAGCACTGCTCGGCGATAATTTCCGTAGAGCTTTCCATGGGACAGCTTATAGAGGATGTCCGTCTTGCATGTCAGGATAAGGTTCCGGTTACACTCTGTAACCGTGTCGGCGGTATTATTCCGGAGCCCGAAGAGGTACTCGAGGAAATCCACAGAATCGTAAGGGGAGGAAACAGATAATGGTAGTATTTGATAAACCGCATTCACTTACCGATGCTCCGCTGCATTATTGCCCCGGTTGTACTCACGGTATCATTCACCGTATTGTTGCCGAGGTTATCGACGAGTTGGGAATTGAGGGCAGAACAATCGGTATTGCTCCGGTAGGCTGCGCGGTTATGGCGTATGATTATTTTGCCTGCGATATGATTGAGGCGGCACACGGCAGAGCACCGGCTGTTGCAACCGGTGTTAAGCGCGCAGACCCCGAAAAAAACATAGTTTTTACATATCAGGGTGACGGCGACCTTGCTTCCATAGGAACCGCGGAAATTGTACACGCCGCGGCAAGAAATGAAAATATAACGGTAATATTCGTTAACAATGCAATTTACGGTATGACCGGCGGACAGATGGCTCCCACCTCGCTTGTGGGTCAGGTTACCCAGACATCTCCCTACGGCAGAGACCCCAAGCTTTGCGGCTACCCCGTTAAAATATGCGAAATGCTTTCCGAGCTTGAGGGTCCGGAGTATCTTGAACGCGTTGCCGTAAATTCGGTAGTAAATGTAAGAAAAGCTAAAAAGGCCATTAAAAAGGCTTTTGAAAATCAGATAAACGGTAAAGGATTTTCGCTTATCGAAGTGCTTTCAGCCTGCCCTACAAACTGGGGTGTAACTCCTGAAAAAGCGCTCAAATGGATTGATGAGGCGATGATTCCTTATTACCCGCTCGGAGTATATAAAAACCGTTCCGAAAACACGGAGGTGGCAAAATGACAAAACAGTATCTTTTTGCGGGATTCGGCGGACAGGGAATACTGTTTACCGGCAAATTGCTCGCCTATAAGGAGCTTATGGCGGGTATGGATGTAAGCTGGCTCCCCTCCTATGGACCCGAAATGCGCGGAGGTACCGCAAGCTGCGGTGTGGTTGTCAGCAATCATCAGATAGCAACACCGATAGTTCTTCATCCCGATGTACTTATAGCAATGAATCTTCCCTCTCTCGATAGATATGAGTCTGAGGTTCAGTCCGGCGGCACTATATATGTTGATTCGTCTCTTGTTGAGCGGAAAGTTCAAAGAGACGATGTTGAGGTGCACTATATTCCGGCAACACTGCTTGCCGCACAAAACTCGCTTGACGGACTTGCAAATATGATTATCATGGGCTGTGTTCTCAAAAACGAAGGAACTGCCATTGATGATGAAACAGTGGAAAAGGCGCTCGGCAAATGTATTTCCGCCCGCCACGCGGATATGCTTAAATTCAACCGTGATGCCTTAGTTCTCGGAAGCAAGTATTGATTATGAAGACGATTATTATCAGTGATGTAACACTTGCCTCAGATTTTGGCGGGGAAACATCTCCCTTTACTTTCAGAGAGAAGATTGAAGTTGCAAAATTGCTTGACAGACTTTGCATTCCGTCAATAGAGCTCGGAACACTCAGTGACAGCACGGAGGATATCCTGCTCATCAAATCGGTTGCTTCAGCCGTCAGTAATGCCGAGGTTGCCGTAAGTACCGGAATTGACACCGGTGCGTTATGTAAGGTTTGGGACGCACTTAAGTGCGCCGCAAAACCCAGACTTCAGGTCTGTGCCGCGGCAAGCACATCAAGAATGGAATATGTTTATCACAAAAAAAGCGATAAAATGCTTGATGCTGTTATTGATGCTGTAAAAAAATGCAAAGCATTATGCGATAATATCGAGTTTATAGCAGAGGATGCAACAAGGGCGGATTTTGAGTTTCTTACAAAAATTATTTCCGCGGCTGTTATGTCCGGAGCCCGTACCGTTACACTGTGCGATACGGCAGGTGTTATGCTCCCCGATGAATTCGGCGCGTTTATAAGCAAAATCATTGAAGCCGTGCCGGAAGCAAGCGGTATAAGACTTGGTGTTCAGTGCTCCGATTTGTTGGGTGTTGCCGAGGCATGTGCCGTTTCTGCAATAAAGAACGGTGCCGGTGAGATAAAGGTTATCTCGGCAGGTGAAAATAACATTTCGCTTTCCAAGCTGTCAAAGCTATTGGCATCCAAAGCTGATTCAATCGGTGTTAAATCCTCTTTTAAAATGACCGAAATCAACCGCGTTATCGGTGAGATAGAGCGGCTTTACAACAGGGATACCGAAAGTGCCGAATCCCCGTTTGAGGACGGCGTACGTTCCTATTCGGATAATACTTTATTTACCAAGGACAGCACCGAGGAAACAATCGACAAGGCAATAGCAACACTCGGCTATACCCTTGACGGCGATGACAGGAAGCGTGTCTTTAAGGCATTCTGTGATATCGCGCAAAGAAAAGATTATGTAAGCATCGGCGAGCTTGATGCGATAATCGCTTCCGAGTCCATGCAGGTGCCGTCTGCCTATACTTTGGAAAGCTATGTTGTAACCACAAGCAATTCCGTTGATATTCAGGCACATATCAAGCTTAAGTACGGCGATAGATTTCTTGACGGACTTTCTTTGGGTGACGGTCCTATTGACGCGGCTTTCCTTGCGATTGAAAAGATTACCGGACACCATTACGAGCTTGACGATTTTCAGATTCAGGCGGTTACCGAGGGCAGGGAAGCAATGGGTCAAACCATTGTAAAGCTTCGCTCAAACGGTAAGATTTATTCGGGCAGGGGAATATCCACCGATATTATCGGCTCGGGTATCGCGGCTTATGTAAATGCACTCAATAAAATCATTTACGAGGAGGAAAACCTGTGAGACTTTCTTTCTCTGTAAAAGGATGGCAGAAGCTCTCATGGCAAAAAATTCAGGATGCGGCTTTTGAAACCGATTTTTCAGGTATAGAGCTTTTTGACGGCTATCCTTCGTTTGCCAAACGGCAGGGCGAGTTTTCCAAGGACAGAATAATGTCAACAGTACATGGCCTTTACGAAAAGAAACTATCCGTGCCGTGTATTGACACACAGGCTGATTTATCGGTAGTCCACACCGCGGCAAACAAACTTTTAGGGCTTATCTTATCCGCAAACGAGCTGTTTTGCGATAAAATAGCCGTACATATTTTTAAAGATGAGCCCCAAACGGTAAGGGACGAAATTGCCGAGATATTGCCGGTGCTTGAAAAATACGGTATAACACTCCTTATCTGCACTGACGGTATTTATTCCGACACCGAAAAACTGCGTTTGTTACTTGACGAATTTGCAAGTGATAATATTGCGGCGCTGTGGGATTGTTACAGCACATATTTTTATTCCGCGGAGGAGCCCTCGGTAAGTGTTGAGCATCTCGGCGCGTATATCAAGCATGTTCATATAAGAGATTCGGTAAAAAACGGCAAGTTTACGGTTGTGGGCGAGGGCGATATCCCGTTTGAGGATGTTATGAACGCACTTTCCTCTGTTGATTATGACGGTTTTCTGTCGCTTCAATGGGAAAGTGAATGGATGGGCGGCTTTAGCGACCACGAAGTTCTGCTCCCGCATTTTGTTGCCTTTATGAAAAACTTTGAAGGCAAGAAAGACCGTAAGCGCCACTATCCGAATTATGACGGCAGCGGTTATTATATCTGGAAAAAAGACCAGCTTGTTGACAGAACTTTTTCCAGAGTTCTTGATAAGCTCGCCGAGGATTTTCCCGACCAATATGCGTTTAAATACACTACACTCGATTATACGAGAACATATCTTGAGTTCAGACGTGATGTGAACGATTTTGCAAGAGCCCTTGTTTCGCTCGGCGTAAAAGCGGGCAGTAAGGTTGCGGTTTGGGCAACAAATGTTCCGCAGTGGTTTATCGCTTTTTGGGCGGTAACAAAAATCGGTGCGATACTTGTTTCCGTAAACACAGCATATAAAATACACGAAATAGAGTATCTTCTCCGTCAGTCCGATACCCATACCCTTATTATGATAGAATCCTCAAAGGATTCGGACTATAAGGCGAGTATAAATGAGCTTTGCCCCGAAATTGCAGTGTCAAAGGCGGGTAAACCTCTTCACTGTAAGCGGTTGCCGTTCCTTCGCAATGTGATAACCGTAGGCTTTAAAATGGCGGGCGCCCTCACCTTTGAGGAGGCAATGCAGAGGAAAAAGCTCGTAACACTCGGCGAAATAAACCGTATGGCGGCAAATGTGCGTTCCGATGATGTGTGCAATATGCAGTATACATCAGGAACTACCGGCTTCCCCAAGGGTGTAATGCTTACACATTATAATGTAATAAATAACGGAAAATGTATAGGCGACAGAATGGGACTTTCCACGGCAGACCGTATGATGATTCAGGTGCCTATGTTCCACTGCTTCGGAATGGTTCTTTCCATGACAGCGGCGGTTACTCACGGCGCAACACTTTGCCCGCTCCCTTATTTTTCGGCAAAGGCATCGCTTGACTGTATAAATCAGGAGAAAATCACATGCTTTAACGGTGTGCCCACAATGTTTATCGCCATGTTCAACCATCCCGATTACCGGAAAACCGATTTTTCATATATGCGTACCGGTATTATGGCAGGCGCGGGATGTCCGCCGGAGCTTATGCGCCGTGCGGCACAGCCGGATGAGATGAATATGCGCGGTATTGTAAGCGTTTACGGTCAAACCGAATCCTCTCCGGGCAGCACAATGACCGAGTGGACCGACCCGCTTGATATGCGTTGCGACACGGTGGGATATCCCTTCCCGCATATTCAGTGTAAGATAGTAGACCCCGAAACGGGTGCGGAGCTTGGTGACGGTGAAAACGGCGAGTTTTGTTCCCGAGGCTATAACACCATGAAGGGCTATTATAAAATGGCACAGGCAACCCGAAAAGCGGTCGATAAGGAAGGCTGGCTCCATTCGGGCGATATCGCCGTAAGAAACAGTGACGGCACTTATCTTATAACCGGCAGACTTAAGGATATGATAATCCGTGGTGGTGAAAATATTTATCCTAAGGAAATAGAGGAGTTTATTTATACCTATCCGGATGTGCGCGATGTTCAGGTTATAGGCGTGCCGGATGAAAAATACGGCGAGGAGGCGGCGGCATGCGTCATTCTCAAAGAGGGCGCAGAGGCAGACGAAGAAAAGCTTCGCAGATTTATATCAGAGAGGCTTGCAAGCCATAAGGTGCCTAAATATATTTTTTTCGTTGACAGTTTCCCGATGAATGCGGCAGGAAAGGTACTTAAGTACCGAATGCGGGAGGAAATCGGCAAGCTGATAACAAATAATAAACAATAAATATTAAACAGGAGGAAAACAAAATGAGTAGCAATCTCGAACTTATCCGTGAATTCGGACACGAAAAAGTAGCATTTTTCACAAATGAAAAGGCAGGGCTCAGATGTATTATCGCAGTTCATAATACCAATCTCGGCCCCGCACTCGGCGGTTGCCGTTTATGGCCTTATCCGACCTATGACGACGCTCTTTTCGATGTTCTTCGTCTTTCAAGAGGAATCAGCTTCAAAAATGCGGCGGCAGGTCTTCCTTTGGGCGGAGGAAAGGGCGTAATTATCGCCGATCCGTCACAGAGAACAGAAGAGCTTATGGAGGCATACGGTGAGGCGGTTGAATCACTCGGCGGTATATATTACACTGCTGAGGATGTAAACACCGATACCCGCGATGTCGATTATATGATGCGCAAAACAAAGTATGTTGTGGGCAAAAAAGATGTAAGCGGCGACCCGTCTCCCTTTACCGCCATCGGCGTTTTCGAGGGAATTAAGGCTACCGCCAAGGCACTTTACGGCAGCGACGACCTCACCGGTCTTACTATTGCCGTTCAGGGTCTCGGTAAGGTAGGATACGATGTTGCAAAGCACGTTCACGATGCCGGTGCTAAGGTTGTTGCTTGTGTTCACAGCAACAGAAAAGCTATGGAAAAGGCTATTGCCGAGCTTGATGCCACAGAGGTTCGCGAAAAGGATATTTTCGCCACCGAATGTGATATTCTCGCTCCCTGCGCACTCGGGGCCGTTATCAATCCTTTCACCCTTCCCCAGCTTAAATGTAAAGCTATCGCGGGCGGTGCAAACAATGTTCTGCTTGACGATAATTGCGGCGTTGAGCTTAAGAAGAAGGGTATCCTTTACGCACCTGACTTTATTATCAACGGCGGCGGCGTTATAAATGCCGGTCAGGAAGCCTTTACCACCTATGATAAAGAAAATGTGTTAAAGCAGGTAAGGAACATCTACAACACCGTTTACGGTATACTTGAGGAATCAAAGTCAACCGGTGAGCCGGAAGGCAAAATCGCTCAGCGCTTTGCCGAGAACCGTATCAAAAACGGCCTTTAATATTCCGCTTTTTAATGTCAAAAAGCCTCTTGCTCCGCAATATGCGGAACAGGAGGCTTTTATCATTATTTTATATACCTTGCACTTTAAATGTTGAAAAAAGTGCGAAATTGAATTATAATATTTATACGGCATTTCGCGATGTCTTTTTGTTCGGAATATATTTACCCCGCTTTGAATAGTTTTAGCATAGGGATTTGTAAGCATTTTAAAAATGCAAAGGCAAAATCCGTCCTTAAATAGGGTTTGGATTTATCGGTTTTGCGCGGGGTGGTTATATTGGCGGTTAAAAACGAAAAACATTTTTTACATAATATTTTATTTAAATCAAGCAGTGTGGCTGTGGCGCTTTTAACGGTAGTGGTGTCCCTACTTATCGGCAAGGGAACAACCGCAAAAAAGAGTGTAAATGTATCTTCCGCCGTATATAACACTAAAACCGTTATTATTGACGCGGGGCATGGAGGGTTTGACGGCGGCGCGGTTGCCCACGACGGCACCGCCGAAAAAAACATAAATCTTGCAATTTCAAAAACACTTCGTGATATTTTAGAGTTTAACGGTTATAAGGTTATTATGACACGGGTGGAGGATGTTGCCACTAACAGTGTTGAAGGTGCCATTGCTTCAAAGAAAAAAAGTGACCTTACAAATCGGCTCGAGCTTATGAAAAAGTATCCCGATGCAGTTTATGTGAGTATTCACCTGAACAAGTTCACAACATCAGCGGCTTTCGGCGCACAGGTTTTCTATTCGGCAAATGATAAGCGGTCGGAGCAACTCGGACAGAGCATACAGCAGTCGGTTGTTTCACTCCTTCAAAGGGATAACACAAGGGTCATTAAAAAAGGCACAAAAAGTACATTTTTGCTTTATAATGCCACCGTTCCCGCCGTTATAGTAGAGTGCGGATTTTTAAGCAATACGGCAGAGCTTAAACTGCTGAAGGATAAAGAATATCAGTCTAAAATGGCTTTTGCCGTTTCAAAAGGAATAATAAGCTTTTAAGGATGAAAAATTATGCCTGCAAAAACAAAAACCGTTTATGTCTGCACAGAGTGCGGCTATGAAAGTGTAAAGTGGACCGGTCAGTGTGCCGGCTGCGGTGAATGGAATACCATGGTCGAGCAGACTGTGAATGTTCAAAAGCCGTCAGGCTTTGCGGCTTTGTCCCCATCTGCCAAGACGGCCTTTGCAAAACCGCTCACACAGATAGATTTTAAAGATGAGCCCCGTTTTCTCACGGGGATTTCCGAGCTTGACAGGGTGCTCGGCGGCGGAATAGTTCGCGGCTCGGTAGTATTGCTCAGCGGTGATCCCGGAATAGGCAAATCCACTATCCTGCTTCAGGTTTGCAACACTCTTAAGGAAAAACTCAATATTCTCTATGTTTCTGGCGAGGAGTCCGCGGTGCAGATAAAACTGCGCGCGATACGTTTGGGTGTTGATTCGGACAAGGTTACCGTTATGTGCGAAACGGATACGCAGGCGGTATGTGAGTACATAACCTCAGTAAAGCCCGATCTCGTTATGATAGATTCAATTCAAACAATGCAGATTGCGGAAATAGCCTCAAGCGCCGGCAGTATAGTTCAGGTGCGGGAGTCCACCAATATGCTTTTACGCACCGGCAAAGCACTCAATATTCCCGTGTTTATAGTAGGCCATGTAAACAAGGGCGGCGATATAGCAGGACCAAAGGTGCTTGAGCATATCGTTGATACCGTGCTTTATTTTGAGGGCGAGAGAAATCAGTCCTACAGAATATTAAGAGCTATCAAAAACCGTTTCGGTTCAACCAACGAAATAGGTGTTTTCGAGATGACCGAGGCAGGTCTCTGCGAGGTTGAAAATCCCTCTGCAATGCTGCTTTCAGGGAGGGTTTCAAATGTTTCCGGAAGCTGTATTACCTGCGCGATAGAGGGTACAAGGCCTATCCTTGCCGAGGTTCAGGGACTTGTAACCACCACCGGTTTCGGTAATCCGCGCAGAATGGCAACGGGCTTTGATTATAACCGCCTCAATTTACTGCTTGCGGTACTCGAAAAGCGGATGGGACTTTATTTTTCAAACCTTGATACTTATCTTAATATAGTGGGCGGAATAAAAATAGACGAGCCTGCGGCAGATCTTGCCGTTTGTATGTCACTTGTTTCGGGCCTTCGCGATATCCCGATAGGTGACGGAGTGATAGCCTTCGGCGAGGTGGGACTTTCGGGTGAGCTTCGCAGTGTTCCGCGCGTTGCGGCGCGTATAAACGAGGCTGAGCGGCTCGGTTTTGATGAGTGCATAATACCGAAAAGCTGTTTAAAGCAGTTAGGCAATATAAAGCACAGTATAAAAATAACACCCGTAAAAAATCTAAAGGAAGCAATAGGACTGATAAGATAATTATGGATAATTTTAAGGATATACTTGATATTCAGCTTGCGGATGATTACTGTTGCACACCCGATGAGGTGCGCTCGAAACAAAATGTTTTTACCGTTTTTAGTGAACGGCAGGGCAGAAGAAGATACGAAAACAGCCCTTTTCTGCAAATGGCATGTGTTCACGGCAAACTGCTTGTAACAGGCGATAAAGAGGTTGTTCCCATTATTAAAGAATGTGTAAGTGATGTTAAGCCCGAATGGGCTATGGATATGAAAACACTTCGCAAGATTGATGGCATAGTCGCCGAGTTCGGCTATGAAATAGGTACGGCGCACCCGCTTTTAATCCCCGGTGGTTTAACTTCACCCACGCAGGTGCAGGGAGATATAAAATGGTACGGTGCCGAGGACATAGAGGCTTTCCGTGATGATGACAGATTTTGCTATGCCTATACCTTTAATCCCAACGCACCCGATGTTATAGGTGTTTCGCTTTCAAGAAACGGCAAAATACTCGGTATGGCGGGCGCAAGTAAAGACAGCGAGCGGATGTATCAAATAGGCATAAATGCCGACCCCGATGTTTCGGGTGAACGAATAGCCACACATCTTGTAACATTACTTAAAAATCGCATTATTGATATGGGTATACTGCCTTTTTACAGCACCGCACAGTCGCATATAGGTTCACTTAATGTGGGTATTTGTTCGGGCTTCAGACCCGCTTGGGCTGAGCTTTACACAAGGAAAAAATAAATTAACGGGAGCAGTTTTCACTGCTCCCGTTTTGTTTGTTATCAAAATTATTTTGTACCGAAAATACGGTCGCCCGCGTCACCGAGACCGGGAACTATATAGCAGTTTTCGTTTAAGCGCTCATCAAGTCCCGCACAGTATACCGGAACATCAGGATGAACCTTTGTAAATGCCTCAAGACCTTCGGGAGCGGCAATAATGCACATAAACTTAATTCTTTTCGGATTGAATTCTTTAATTCTTGTAACGGCGTCAACCGCGCTGCCGCCGGTTGCGAGCATCGGGTCTAAAACAAATACGTCACGTTCAGCCAAATCTTTCGGCAGCTTGCAGTAGTAGTCTACCGGCTTGTGAGTTTTCGGGTCGCGGTACATACCGATATGTCCCACCCTTGCGGCGGGGACAAGGTTGAGCAGACCGTCAACCATTCCGAGTCCTGCGCGTAAAATCGGTACTATTGCCATTTTCTTACCGTCAAGCACCTTTGTTTTGGTTACTGCGATAGGAGTTTTGGTTTCTACCTCTTTAAGCGGTAAATCTCTTGTTGATTCATAAGCCATAAGCATTGCAATTTCGCTTATCAGCTCGCGAAACTGCTTTGAATCGGTTTTTTCATCTCTTAAAATTGAGAGCTTGTGTTGGATTAGCGGATGGTCCATAATGAATACATTGTCATACATTTTATTTTTCCCCCTGATTTTTTTCGATTTCCGTAATTTTATCTATTCTCCGCTGATGGCGGCCGCCCTCAAACGGAGTATCAATAAACAAGTCTGTAAGCTCTATTGCGGCGCCTATGCCTATCACTCTGCCGCCTAAACAAAGCACATTTGAATTGTTGTGCATACGGGTATATTTTGCCGAAAAATGCTCACTGCACGCCGCCGCGCGTATGCCCTTAACCTTGTTTGCCGCTATCGACATACCTATTCCCGTGCCGCAAACAAGAATACCGAGACGGCATTCCTCATTTGCCACCGCATTAGCTACCTTTTTGGCAATATCGGGATAATCAACCGATGCGTATTCGTATATACCGAAATCTTCAACATCAAATCCGCGTTCCTCAAGGTGCTCTTTAATTGCGTTTTTGTGTTCAAATCCGCCGTGGTCACAGCCGATTGCAATTTTCATATATATGCCTCCGTAAAAATTATTCTCGTTTATTCTTAAGCTCGCGTTCGGCTTGCGGAAGCCTAAGATACACGGGCAAAAGTTTATTTGCAGGAACTGTTTTACCGTTTGAAAAATCCTTTTCGGCACAAAGTGCCACCGCAACGGCATTTTGGTATTTCAAATGCTCCTCGGCTTTTACTATATTGGTCAAGCACTTTGCCTTTTCACAGAACATATCGGCACCGTCCCCGCAAACGGTAACTGTTTCGTTTATGCGCTCAAGCTCCGAAATCAACTCATCACACATTAGCGCACGGTCTTCACAAAGGCGGGTGACGGTGTTTCCCTCAACCTTAAACAGCGCGTTATACACCTGATTACAGCGCGCATCCATAACACAGCAAACCGTACTGCTTGTCCCGATAAACGAATATGCCATACCGTAAAGTGTGGAAACGGGAACACAGGGAATGTTTTTTGCCGCGGCAAGACCTTTTACCGCCGCAATCCCTATTCTTATCCCCGTAAACGATCCGGGACCTGCCGAAATTGCAAAGCCCTCTATATCCGAAAGGGTAAGATTTGCCGATTTTAAAACCGATGTAAGCATCGGCATAAGTGTTTGTGAATGGGTGACCTTAACATTTGTAAAAGCGCTTGAAATCACCTTTTTGTTTTCGCAAACCGCAACCGATGCGGGGCCTGCGGAGCAGTCAATACCGAGTATTTTCAAAAAAGGTCACCACCTGATATGCTGATTTTTCGCGTGTTATCGTCTATTTGTTCAATGCTTACCGAAATTGTGTTATCCGATAAAGCGGCGGTGATGTTTTCACTCCACTCAACTGCGACAACTCCGCCTGCGTTGATATAATCAAAATATCCGGTTGAATACAAATCCTCCCAACCGTTCACTCTGTACATATCAAAATGATACAGATTAAGTCTTCCGCCGATATATTCATTAATAAGCGCAAAGGTGGGGGAGGAAACGTTGCCGTTATAACCGAGCCCTCGCGCAAGACCTCGAACAAAGCAGGTTTTACCCATTCCGAGCTCGCCGCAAAAGGCAATCACCTCGCCTCCGCTTAAACTATTTGCAAGCTCCTCGGCGATTTTTTCGGTTTCCTTATACGAGTGCGAAATATATTCTTTTAACATAATCGCACCTCCTATATATCTATTTTATTATACTATCATATATATAATATACTGTCAATCAAAAACTTATTTTAACTGCCTTTTTTCATTAAAATGCAAGTATCTTTTTTTGCAAAATGAAAAAAGGCTGTTTTTTTAAAAAAAATGCTTGATTTTTTCAAAACGTGGCATTATAATACAGTTAAGTGGTGAAAAGTGCACCAAAGTTTAATAAAAGTGTATGATTGTGGTGAATTTCAAGAAAAGGAGGCGGCGCACATGCTTTACGGCGGATATCAGCATACTGTAGATAAAAAAGGCAGGGTAGCCATTCCCGCAAAGCTTCGCGATGAACTCGGCGAGAGCTTTATGATTTGCCGTGGCATATACGGTAAGCGTTGCCTTTGTGTTTATTCACTTGCAGAGTGGGACAAGCTTGTTGAAAAAATAGGTCAACTTCCCGCCGCCAAATCGAGCGTTGTTAAGCGTTTTTTGTATGACGGCGCTTTCAATGTTGAATTTGATACCCAAGGCAGAATACTCATTCCTTCCTCGCTTCGCGAATTTGCCGAGCTTGAGGGTGAAGCACATATAACCGGTATGGATACAAACCTTGAAATATGGAATACCGAGTTATTCAAAGCTGAAAACGAGCAGTACACGCCTGAGTCCATTGCATCAATCGTTGAGGACCTTGATTTTTAAGCCATGGAGTTTAAACATATATCGGTTCTCCTGAACGAAACAATAGAGTCACTTGATATAAAGCCAGACGGGATTTATGTGGACGGCACCGTTGGCGGCGCAGGCCATTCGATTGAAATTGCAAAGCGTTTAAAAAGCGGCAGACTTTATTCGTTTGACCGCGATCCCGACGCAGTTAAAATCGCAACAGAGCGCCTTTCGGGTTATCCGGCTGCGGTAATCGAGGCAAACTTTTGCGATATGGATAAAGTTTTATCCGAGCGAGGCATTTTCGGGGTGGACGGCATTATGCTTGACCTTGGGGTTTCATCGTATCAGCTTGACACAGCCGAGAGAGGCTTTTCATATCATAAAACCGCACCGCTCGATATGAGAATGAGTAAAAGCGGTACTTGTGCCGCCGATCTTGTAAACGGTCTTTCTGCCGATGAACTCACAAAAATATTCAGAGATTACGGTGAGGAAAAATTCGCCTATAAAATAGCAAACGAGATAGTAAAGAAACGTTCTGTTTCTCCTATAAACACAACAACCGAGCTTGCAGATATAATAGCGGGCGCCGTGCCTGCCGCCGCAAGGAGAGACGGTCATCCTGCAAGAAGGGTGTTTCAGGCGCTTCGCATCGCCGTTAACGGCGAGCTTGAGATACTCACCGATACGCTTGACAGAGCCTTTGCACTGCTTAACGCAGGCGGAAGACTTTCGGTTATCACCTTCCATTCGCTTGTGGCCCGTATAGTAAAAACAAAGTTCAGGGAATACTGCACGGGCTGTATTTGCCCACCCGACCTGCCGATATGTGTATGCGGCAGAAAACCGCAGGGTGAGCTTGTGTTCAGAAAACCCGTTACGGCATCCGATGAAGAGCTTAAAATCAATTCCCGCAGCAGAAGTGCAAAGTTACGCACCGTTAAAAAACTTTAGAAAGGAGTATCGCTGTGGACAATCTTAAATATTATAACGACAGTTTGGCATACGATTTTGAGATGTTTATGCCCAAGAAAAAAGAAGAGTCTTATGAGCCTAAAGTTGCCGATGCTCCTAAAATGCGTGTGCGCAAGGGCACAAAAAGCAAAGCGGCAGCCAAAAAGGTTTCGCTTTCGGCATTTGCGGTTTTAGTTGCCTTTATAATGCTTGCGGTACTCTTTGCAAACCTGTTCTTAAGGCTTAAAATCAATGAGGTAAACTCAAACATAAATGATTTGAAATCAGAGATTAACGTTTTGGACAGCGAGAAGAACGCACTGCTTATGGAATATGAGGAGAGAATATCCTACTCAAATCTTGAAACCGAAGCGGCAGAACTCGGTATGAACAAAATGGATAAAAGTCAGGTAAAATATATCCGTGTAAACGATCAGAATACTGCCACCACTGAGGATGGTACCACTGTCAGCGAAAAATGACGGGTATAGTTATGCGCGACCTAAAATATATTATATTGTTATAAATATTGATTACGAGAGTTAAGGCTAAACCCTGACTCTCGTTTTCGAGCATTTAAACAGAGCAGAGGGAGGCGGTTACAGTGGCGGCAAAACCCAATAAACAGATGCGAAATCGTATCATTGCAATTATGATAATATGCCTTATTATGATAACCGCGGTTTCCGGTGCAAGTCTTACAAACATTATGGTGATAAAGGGCGATGAATACCAAAGTAAGGCATCTGAACAACAGCTTTACGACAGCATAGTATCTGCTCCGCGCGGCGATATCTATGACTGCAATATGAAAACTCTTGCCAAAAGCTCCACCGCGTGGACGGTGTATCTCACCCCAAACGGAATTAATAAGCAAAAGGATGCCGAAAAGGCGGAAAAGATACGCGAAACTCTCTCAAAAGGACTTTCCCCGATTTTAGAGCTCGATGAATCGGAGATTTACGAAAAAAGCAAAGAAAAAACCTATTACGTTATACTTAAAAAGCGGGTTGATAAGGAAACTTCGGATAAGGTGCGTATGTTCATCACCGAAAATGCCAAGCTTGAAATGGCAAGCTATGTGGGACTTGACGAAACAACCAAGCGCTATTATCCCAACAAAACCCTTGCTTCAACCGTTTTAGGCTTTGTGGGTGACGATAATCAGGGACTTTCGGGACTTGAAAGCTACTATGATAACGAGCTTACCGGAATTGCGGGCAGGGTAGTGGCGGCAAAAAACGCAAAGGGCACCAATATGCCGCTAACCTACCAAAAGGTTGAGGACGCGCAAAAGGGCAACAGCCTTGTTACCACTATTGATTCGTATATTCAGTACGTTGCCGAAAAATATATTGACGAAGCGGTCGAGATAGAAAACGTTAAAGAGCGCGCCACGGCAGTTGTGATGAACGTTAAGACCGGTGCAATACTCGCAATGGCGGTAAGCAACGATTTTGACCCTAACAATCCTTTCACACTTTCTGCGGCTGATCAGGAAAGCCTTAATGCCGTAACCGATGAGGAGGAAAGGTCAAAGCTTAAAACTGAGCTTTTGAACCGTATGTGGCGTAACAAGGCGGTTTCGGATACCTATGAGCCGGGTTCGGTATTCAAGATTTTCACGGCATCCACCGCTCTTGAGGAAAACCTCATCAGCGAAAAAAGTACCTTTACCTGCAATCACACCTATGTTGTTGCCGGCAACCCATACCATTGTCATAAAGCAGCAGGTCACGGAACACAAACACTTGCAAAGGCGATAGCAAACTCCTGCAATCCGGCTTTTATACAGATAGGTCAGCTTATAGGTGTTAACAACTTTTCAAAATACTTTTCGGCTTTCGGTCTTACCGAAAAAACCGGTATAGACCTTCCCGGCGAAGCATCGCCGTATTATCACAAAAAAGAGGATATGGGTGCTACCGAGCTTGCATCTTCTTCATTCGGTCAAACCTTTAATATCACACCCCTGCACACCCTTTCCATAGCGGCGGCGGCGGTAAACGGCGGATATCTTGTTCAGCCGCACGTTGTATCAAAGCTTGTGGACGGAGATGGCAAGGTAGTAAAAAATCTTACCCCTGCGTACAAACGTCAGGTGCTCTCATCGAGCACATCGGAAATAATGCGCCGTCTGCTTGAAAATGTTATTAACGAGGGTGCAAAAAACGGAAAGGTTGCAGGCTACCGTGTAGGCGGTAAAACCGGTACATCCGAAAAGATTTCCAAAATGCTTCAGCTTAATGTTAAAGGACTTTATATCGGCTCATATATCGGTATAGCCCCGATAGACGCTCCCGAAATAGCTGTTTTTGTTATGCTTGACGAGGCTATGGGCGGCAGATATTACGGCGGTATGATAGCGGCACCGGTAGGCGCAAAAATTATGGCGGATATTCTTCCTTATCTCGGTTACGAGCCGCAGTATTCGGAGGAGGAGCTTAAAAACCTTGCAATCGGAGTGCCCGATATAGTAGGACTTGATGAGGCTGATGCCAAGTCGAAAATAAGCGAAGCTTCACTTACTTACAAAATTGTGGGAAGCGGCAAAAATGTTGTAAAACAGTTACCGGTAGCCGGAACAGAGGTTTATAGGGGCGGAACGGTAATAATATACACAGAGGATATTCCCGAACAGCAGACCACGGTGCCAAATCTTGTGGGACTTACCGCAAGTGAGGTTAACGAAACTGCGGCTGCGGCAGGTATAAATATAGAGTTTTCGGGTAACATTACGTCACCGGCGCTTCGCTCGTATGCACAGAATGTGGCGGCGGGTGAAACGGTGGCGGTAGGCAAGGTGGTAAGGGTAGATTTCCGCGAGGAAACCGATGCCGACCTTGCGCAAAGTGATTAAGCGGTTTAACAGTCAAAGGAGCAAAAAATGTTACTAAAGAGTATTATCAGCGATTATAAGGGTGAATACGAAAACCTCAATATTGCGGGGATAACCTGCGATTCAAGAGAGGTTAAGTCCGGCTATGCTTTCTTTTGTATAGACGGTGTCGCAGCAGACGGCCATAAGTTTGCATCCTCCGCCGCCGAAAAAGGCGCCGCGGTTATTATCGCCCAAAAGGATACGGGACTTTCAAATCAGATAATACTTAACGATACGAGAATTGCTTTTGCAAAGGCGTGCGCAAATTGGTTCGGCAATCCCGCCGGAAAGCTTAAAATAATAGGCGTAACGGGAACAAACGGTAAAACCTCCGTCACCTATATGTTAAAGGCAATACTTGAATATTCCGGCAACAAGGTGGGACTCATCGGTACCATTCAAAATATGATTGGCGGCGAGATAATCGAGTCACATAACACAACACCCGGACCGTATGAGCTTAATACACTGTTTAAGAGAATGGTTGATGCCGGTTGCGATTATGCCGTTATGGAGATATCATCACATGCACTGCATCAGCACAGGGTATGCGATATAAGCTTTGATGCCGCAATTTTCACTAATCTCACGCAGGATCATCTTGATTATCATAAAACAATGGATAACTATCTTGAAGCAAAAAAAATGCTTTTTAAGATGTGTAAGCTGGCGATTGTCAACTCGGACGATTCTTATGCAAAGGATGTTGTTTCGGGGCTTGAGTGCAATGTTGTGACCTATTCCGCCTCGGATAATTCCGATTACAGCGCCAAGGGTGTTACGTTTCGACCGGCAAGTGTTGAATATGAGCTTGTAAGTCAAAACGGTATAAGGCATATAAGTGTAAACTCCGGCGGAAGATTCACGGTTTATAATTCGCTTGCCGCCGCGGTTTGCGCGATAGAGCTGGGTATAAATCAGGAAACCGTTGCGCTTTCCCTTGCCGACTTTACGGGTGTAAAAGGAAGATGCGAATCGGTACCTAACAATTTCGGGTTTACGGTGATAATAGATTATTCCCATACACCTGACGGTCTTAAAAACATCATCACCACCTTTAAGGAGTGCGACCGCAACCGCATAATAACCGTTTTCGGATGCGGCGGTGACCGTGACAAGGCAAAAAGACCTATTATGGGAAGCATAGCCGTTCACAATTCGGATTATGTTATAGTAACGAGTGATAATCCGCGTAACGAGGACCCTATGGCGATTATAGATGATATACTTGTGGGTACCGCAGGCTGCGGCACACCACTCAAGGTTATAGAAAACAGGGTGGATGCCATTAAATACGCGATATCAATAGCCGCGGAGAAGGATATTATAATTCTTGCCGGTAAGGGTCACGAAACCTACCAGATATTAAAGGATAAAACAATTCATCTTGATGAAAGAGAAATCGTGGCTGAAGCATTGAAGGAAAAAGGTGAAGTTTAAATGATAAAGTTCATTTCGGTAATTTCCGCAGTTTGTGCCTGCGCGGTATCGGGTTTGCTCGGATATGTTGTTATTCCGATGCTTAAAAAACTTAAATTCGGTCAAACTATACTTGAGGACGGACCAAAATGGCATAAAAGTAAGGAAGGCACCCCCACCATGGGCGGAATTATGATAGCCGCCGGAGTGCTTGCAGCGGTTATAATAAGTCTTATTGCGGGACTTATATTCAACTTTGATATTTTCGGCATAGGCTCAAGCCGGTTGCTTGTGAGATTTTTTGCGGCAATATCACTTGCGGTGTTTATGGGATTTATAGGCTTTCTTGACGATTTCATTAAAATCAAAAAGTCAAGAAACTTAGGTCTTACCGCCAAACAAAAAACATTCCTGCAGTTTTTGGTGGCGGCGGGTTATCTTGCAATACTGTATTTTTGGGGTAATATGCGCACAACATATATACCGTTTGTCGGGAATGTTGCGATAGACCGCGGCGCGGGACTTATTTTCTGGCCGATAGCACTGCTGTTTATATACGGATTTACAAATGCGGTAAACTTAACTGATGGGCTTGACGGTCTCGCCGCATCGGTAACGGTCGTGGTTGCCTGCTTCTTTATGCTTACCTCCGCCATGCTTTCAAACTTTGCCTGCAACACATTGGCTTCTGCTCTTGCAGGTGCCTGCGTGGGATTTGCTCTTTGGAACTACAAGCCGGCAAAGGTGTTTATGGGTGATACCGGCTCTATGTTTTTAGGCGGCGCGGTGGTAGGACTTTCGTTCCTTATAGATATTCCGATAATACTTATACTTGCAGGTTGCCTTTACTTCTTAGAGGCAATATCGGTAATGCTTCAGGTTATATCCTTCAAGCTTTTTTCAAAACGCATATTCAAGATGGCTCCGCTTCATCATCACTTTGAGATGTGCGGTTATACAGAGCAATCGGTGGTATTGCTGTTTTCGGGTATCGCCGCGGCAGGCTGTATCGCGGCTTTCATAATAATTCGATTGATGTAACGGTGAACGGTTTATGGCAAAAAAGAACACCTTAAAATTTGATAAGGACGCAGTAAGGCGCGGCAGGATGGACATTGGCTTTTTGTCACTTGTGCTTATTCTTCTTACCGTGGGACTCGTTATGCTCTTTTCTGCAAGCTATGCCTATTCGTATGAGTATTACGGCAACAGCTATAAGTTTATATCAAAGCAGGCGCTTTTTGCAGTTTTGGGTGTTGCCGTTATGCTTATTGTTTCGCGTATAAATTACCATGTGTGGCGAAGATTTGCCTGGATAGCCATGATAGGCTCGTGGGTGTTGCTCGCCATACTTCTTGTTTTGCCGCCAATGGTTTCAAATATGGATGTAAAGCGCTGGATAGTGGTAGGGCCGCTCAATTTTCAGCCCTCTGAAGTAGCAAAGCTTGCGCTGATACTTCTCTTTTCCGCACTTATTGCCAAAAACTATAAGTCTATGGGCGATATAAAGTTCATTGGAACACTCACTGCAATATTGGTACTTACCTGTGTTCTTGTGGTGCTTGAGCCTCATCTTTCCGCCACTGTGCTTATTCTTGCTATCGGCATAGTTCTTATGATAGTTGGCGGACTTAAATGGCAGTATATTTTAGGCGGTGCCGGTGCAGGTGTGGGACTTATCGCCGTTGCGGTGTTTTCGGGATTAATAAGTTACGGCTCCGACCGTATAAAATATTGGCAAAATCCGTGGCTTGATCCGGCAGGCAAGGGCTTTCAAACGATTCAGTCGCTTCTTGCCATCGGCTCGGGCGGTATTTTGGGCAGAGGGCTCGGACAGTCAAGGCAAAAATATCTATGGGTACCCGAGCCTCATAACGATTTTATTTTTTCGATAGTCTGCGAGGAACTCGGCCTTATCGGCGCTATGCTTATAATCGTTTTGTTTGCGCTTCTTATCTGGCGCGGGTTTACCATTGCACTTCGTGCCGCCGATAAATACGGTTCGCTTCTCGCAATAGGTCTTACCTTTCAGGTTGGACTTCAGGCAATGCTTAATATATGGGTTGTTACCAATACCATACCGAATACCGGCATAAGCCTCCCGTTTTTCAGTTACGGCGGAACATCGCTTGTTATACTGCTTGCCGAAATGGGAATAGTGCTTTCGATATCGCGGCAGTCAAGTATTGAAAAGATATAGTGAGGAGAAACGGTATGCATATTTTGTTTGCAGGCGGCGGCACCGCCGGTCATATAAATCCCGCACTTGCGGTTGCGGGTTACATAAAGGAAAAACATCCCGATGCGGTGATAAGCTACATCGGTACGAGCGATAAATTAGAGGCTACACTTGTGCCGCAAAAGGGCTACGATTTTCACACAATCGAGGTGGCGGGTTTTCAGCGCAAGCTCAGTCCTCAAAATGTAGTAAAGAATATTTCGGCTGCGGCAAAGGCCGTAACCTCCTCGATAGAGGCAAAAAAGATTTTAAAAGAGCTTAAGCCCGATGTTGTTGTAGGCACCGGCGGTTATGTAAGCGGACCGGTACTGCGCGACGCGGTAAAACTCGGTATAAAAACGGCAATTCACGAGCAAAACGCTTTTCCGGGTGTTACAACTAAGATGCTTGCAAAAAATGTTGATGCCGTGATGCTTGCGATGCCGCAGGCAAAAAAATATTTGAAGCTCGACAAAGAGCCGGTTATTACCGGAAATCCGGTAAGGGGAGAGCTCTTGAGTATAACACGCGAACAGGCAAGAAAAAAATTGGGATTTGATGACCGCCCGATGATTTTATCGTTTGGCGGATCGCTCGGCGCAAGACATATAAACGAGGCTGTGGAGGGACTTATCGGCTGGCATAACGGTACGGATAAGTTTTATCACATACACGGCACCGGTAAGTCGGGTTATAAGGCAATGCTTACACATCTTGAGGAAAAGAATATCAAGCTGTGTGACGGTGTTACCGTGCGCGAATATATAGACGATATGGATGTGTGTATGGCGGCGGCGGACCTTGTTATATGCAGGGCGGGAGCCATCACGTTAAGTGAGCTTGGTGCCTGCGCAAAGCCCTCGGTACTTATCCCGTCACCCTATGTTGCCGAGAACCATCAGTATCACAACGCCATGACACTTAAAAACTGCGGTGCAGCTGAGGTTATCGAGGAAAAGGACCTTACCGCCGAGAAGCTTATTGATGCGGTAAGCGGTATAATCGAAAACAAGCCCAAGCTTAAGCAGATGGCGGAAAGCGCACGTAAAAACGCCATAGTAGACGCGAATGAGCGCATCTATGAAGTCATTATGAAATTATATACAAACGCGTAAAACATTAAAATAAGTGGCAAAAAGCGGTTTTTTTCATAGTATAAAGTGAAAAAATGCTTATGGGAGAAATCGCTATGTCTGTTTATGTTGTAGAGGGTCAAAGAAAGCTCGAGGGTGAAATATCGGTACACGGTGCAAAAAACAGTGTGCTTCCCATTCTTGCGGCAACGGTACTGTGCGATGGAGAATGTGTTATCGAAAACTGTCCTGATATCTCGGATGTTGATACTTCGATAAAAATACTCACCCACTTCGGTATTGAATGCACCGTGGAAAAGAACACGGTAACGGTTAAAAACAAAGGCATCACAAGTTGCGATATACCCGATAGTCTTATGCGCGAGATGCGTTCTTCGGTTGTGTTTTCCGGTGCGGTGCTCGGTAAAACCGGCAGGGCAGTGATGAGCAGCCCCGGTGGGTGCGAGCTGGGACCTCGGCCGATAGATATACATATTAAATCGTTTAAAGCACTCGGCGCTGATGTTGCCGAAAAACACGGTTATTTAAAATGCGAATGTGCAAATAAGCTTAAAGGCTGCAGAATAGTACTGCCTGTAAGAAGCGTGGGTGCTACTGAAAACACAGTTCTTGCGGCGGTGCTTGCAAGCGGAATCACCACCGTTCACAATGCCGCGCGTGAGCCTGAGATAGTAGATCTTTGCGAGTTTTTAAACTCCTGCGGTGCGAAAATATACGGTCACGGGGGCGACACGGTAGTGATTGAGGGCGTAGCCAAGCTTCACGGCGCGCATCATCGCATAATACCCGATAGGATAGTTGCTTCAACCTATATGGCGTGTGCCGCGGCAACGGGAGGCAGTCTGCTGCTTAAAAATGTTAATTGTAACAATCTTGAAGCAGTGATATCGATTTATAGGGAAGCCGGCTGTGATATCAGAACAAATAATAACGGTATCATCATTAAGTCACGGGAGCTTAACGCAGTTAAAAAGGTGCAGAGCGGATTTTATCCCGCCTTTCCCACTGATGCCGGACCTATGGCGGTAGCCGCACTTTCGGTTGCAAACGGCACCTCGGTTTTTGTGGAAAATATATTCGAAAGCCGTTTTAAATATGTAAGCGAGCTTATGCGTTTCGGAGTTAAAGCCGATACGGTGGGCAAAGCGGTAATAATTACCGGTAACAAATCTCTCTATGGTACCGATTGCGTTGCTACCGACCTCAGAGGCGGTGCGGCGTTGATAGTTGCGGCTCTTGCCGCCGAGGGCACCACACATATTAGTAATATAAATTATATAAAGCGCGGATATGACGGAATTGATAAAGCACTTTTATCCGTGGGAGCAAAAATATGCGAAAAATAAATACAGAGGAATAATATATGGCTGATACAAAAGAACAGATTGAAAAGCGCCGTAAAGCCCGACGCAGAAAAATAAGGAAAAAAAGATTGAAGGCCGCACTCATAATACTGCTTATCACTGCGGTATGTGTATTTGCGGTATTATGTCTTACCGTGTTGTTCCCCGTGAAGCGCGTTACCGCATCGGGAAGCAGGCTTTATAACGAAAAGCAGATAATAAAAGCAAGCGGTATAAACGAGGACTATAATATATTTACTATAAGCAAAAAAGACATAACAGATAATATAATAAGCAACCTGCCGTATATAGACAGTGTTGATATAAAAAAGGAACTTCCGGACTCAATAATATTAACTGTAACCGATGCAAAAGAATATTTATGTTATAAAAACGGTGATAAGTATTATGCGGTTAGTAAAAATAACATAGTATTGAACATATACGATAAGGCGCCTGAGGAACTGATACTTGTAAACTGTAATAAAGCTGTTTTCAAGATAGGGAAGAAGCTTGATTTTTCCGACGATCAGGAAAAACAGTTGAACGACAGTATTATCAAATTGATAAACGAAAAAAAGATTGCGGTGAACGGGATAGACATAACTGATAAGTTTGATATTAAACTGAAAATGGCAGGCAGGTTTAATATCAGTCTGGGAGACCGCACCGACCTTGAAAACAAAATGGCACATCTTGCCGCTATGCTTAATAACATTGAGGAGAATAAAACCGGCACGATAGACCTTTCAATGTGGAGTAAAAAGGATCCCAAAGGTACCTTTGTTTCCAGAAATATAGAATAATTTAAAAAATTACTATAAAACTCTTGCATTTTTTAAAGTATTGTGCTATATTTTACTTGTATCTTTAAATTTGCAAAAGAAATACAAACTTTTTGTATGTATGGAGGAATATTAAAATGCCTTTTGATGTTGCAGAAGAAATGGAAAATGTAGTTCAGATTAAGGTCGTAGGTGTAGGCGGCGGCGGCGGAAACGCAGTCAACCGTATGGTTGCCGCGGGTGTACGCGGTGTTGAGTTTGTTGCTGTAAACACCGATAAGGCGGCTTTGTTCTTATCCCGTGCGGATCAAAAAATTCAGATCGGCGATAAAACCACATCCGGTATGGGTGCGGGCGGCAACCCCGAAAACGGCCGTGCGGCCGCTGAGGAATCGCGTGACGAGATAGCTGCCGCTATCCGCAGTGCCGATATGATTTTCATAACCGCCGGTATGGGCGGCGGCACAGGCACCGGAGCTGCTCCGGTTGTTGCCGAAATTGCCAAGGAGCTTGGTATACTTACCGTAGGTATCGTTACAAAGCCTTTTGCTTTTGAAGGCAAAAAGCGTATGGCACAGGCTGAAGAGGGTATAGCAAACCTCGGCGAGCATGTGGACAGCCTTGTTGTTATCCCGAATGAGAGACTCAAGTTTGTTTCCGAAGAAAAGATAACCTTCAAAAATGCGTTCAACATTGCCGATGATGTTCTCCGTCAGGGCGTTCAGAGTATATCTGAGCTTATCAATGTTACCGCGCTTGTTAACCTCGACTTTGCCGATGTTAAGTCCATTATGGCTGATGCAGGCTATGCTCATATGGGCGTTGGTATTGCTACCGGCCGTGATAAGGCAGAGCAGGCGGCACGTATGGCAATCACAAGCCCGCTTATCGAAACCTCTATGGATAATGCCAATGGCGTTATCATCAGCATTACAGGTTCCGAGGATATCGGTCTTGAAGAGGTTGAGCTTGCTTCGTCTATCATTTCCGATATGGCTAATCCCGATGCAACCATCATCTGGGGTGCTCAGCTTGACGATAGCCTTGAGGATACTATCCGTGTTACCGTTGTTGCAACCGGTCTCGGTGATGTAAAGAAAAAGAAAACCGCCGGTGATCTTGCGGCATTTATGAACAATGCCGATGTGGACGGCTCTGATGATGAGTCTTATACCGACGTTATGAGCCTTTTCCAGAAGTAATAAAACAATCCTTTAAAGTTTTAAGCCGATGCTTTTAAAGCGTCGGCTTTTTTAACGTTTGGGCGGTTATATTAATATATTAGGGCATTCGCGTTCAAAAATATTTCAACAGCAGGTATTTTAAAAAACTTTTGCAACGTAATTATTTCAATTTTGTAACAAAATATTTTCAAATTTTCTATTGCATTTTTCTGTGTTGTGTGTATAATGAAAACAATACTGCGGTATTGTGCGTTCATTTTAGTTTTAGTTATCCTAAGTTCCTCCAAATCAAGGAAAATAGCGGTAATTAAAAAGAAAAATCTCCGAGTTTTTTATAATTTTTGTAATGAGGTGTCATTTATTGGTAATTGTGGCTGTTACCTCCCGTAACAACAAAAACGAACACGATGAAGCAAACAAATTGCTTTGCTCACTCGTTTCACATTATCACGGCAGCTCGGCAAAAATACTTATCGGTAAAAACGGGAGACCTTACATAGAGAACGGTACATTTGATATTTCGCTTTCTCATTCAAAAGATGCTGTGGCGGTGGCAATAACCGTTTCATCGCATTTTCCGGACTATTCGGCGGACGGTGTTATCCTTTTTAAGCTTGACATTGATGCCAAGGCAGTTGGGATTGATATCGAATGTAAATCGGAAAGAAATGAACGCAGATGCCTCTCGGTGGCACAGGGATTTTTCGGTGAAGCCGAGTTTTCAAAAATAAGAAATTCGCAGGACAAGGTTGCAACTTTTCTTAAATTTTGGACAAAAAAGGAAGCCGCATTAAAGCTTACGGGCGAGGGCATCGCAGGGCTCAGAGGTCTTGCGGACAATATGCCTCGCGACATAATGTTAACCGAAAAACAAATCAACATCTCGGGCGATACTTATTTTTTAAGTCTCGCAACAAAATCATGAGCATTACATAAGGAGAAACCAATGAACAGTAAATGGAAGCGCCTGAAAGCAGAAAGATACGGTACGCTTAAGGAAATGTTTTATCATTCGATAAAAGCATACGCGGACAACGTTGCCTATTATCAAATTATTGATAAAGACAGTGATGTAACCATTACATATAAGGAGTTCGGTAAAAATGTTATCGGACTCGGCACCCAGCTTATCAATTTAGGCCTTAAGGGTAAAAAAATCGCGATAATAGGTGAGAACTCAATTCCGTGGATGACCTCCTATTTTGCGATTACCTGCGGCTGCGGTGTTGCCGTTCCGCTTGATAGGGAACTCGATAAAAAAACACTCGCCTATCAGATTGATTTTTCCGATGCCGAGGCGGTTATTTATTCGGGTAAGTTCGGTCAGAAAATATCAAGACTTATGGAAAATTGCCCCAAGGTAAAATACTGGATAATAATGCGTCCCGAGTTTGCCTTTGAGATACCCGAGCACGCCCTTTATTTTGACAAGCTTGTTTCAAGCGGTAAAAATCTTTCTCCCGCGGAATTCTTCGATGCCGAGGTAGACCCCGAGGACCTTTGCGATATTATCTTTACATCCGGCACTACCGGTGCAAACAAGGGCGTTATGCTTTCACATAACAATGTTTGCTCCGCGGTATACAGCTCCCTTTGTATGATAGATACCGGTGAGCTCGGTCTTGCATGCCTTCCGATCAACCATTCTTATGAGAAAAACAGCAACGTGCTCTGTGCATTTTCAAAAGGTGTTGCGGAGTGTATCAATGATGACCTTATGCACCTTGTTCAGAACATCAAGCGATATGATCTTTCCATCGGCATAATGGTTCCCGTAATTCTCGAAACCATTGAGCGCCGTATCAAGGCGGAGGTCAAAAAAGCGGGTCTTGAAAGGCATACACTTTTGGGTATCACCGTGAGCAATATGCTCAGAAAGTTAAAGATAGACAGGCGTGAGGAGTTTTTCAAGCCCATTCTTGCCAATTTCGGTCCTACCTTAAGGCAGATAGTTGTGGGCGGCGCACCCTTAAAGGAAGAAACCCGCTGGTTTTTTGACAGTATCGGAATAACAATAGTAAACGGCTACGGTATTTCGGAATGCGCACCGCTTGTTGCGGCAAATCTTTCGTGGTATCAGCGTCCCGGCTCGGTAGGCTTTGTTGTTCCCACCTGTGAGGTTAAAATAGAAAACCCCAATAAAAACGGTGACGGTGTTATCTATGTAAAGGGCTCCAGTGTTATGATGGGCTACTATAAGGACCCCGAGAGCACTGCCCGTGTTATGCACGGCGAGTGGTTTGATACCGGCGATATAGGTCATCTTGATTCATCGGGTTGCCTTTACATATCCGGCAGACTTAAAAACCTTATCATTTTAAGCAACGGCAAAAACGTTTGCCCCGAGGAAATCGAGGAGATGCTTTCCGAGGCTATGCCTTATGTTAAAGAGGTAGTTGTTTACACCGATGATAAGGGACTTGGAATATATGCGAGCATGTATCTTGACCCCGATTATGTTAAAGCAAATAAGATAGAGGATCAGTACGAGTTTGCGATGAAGGGTATCCGCGAGTTTAATAAAACCGCGCCTTCGTTCAAGCGTATCAGCAATATAAATATTGTGGATACCGAATTTGAAAAAACAACAACACAGAAAATCCAGCGATTTAAGGTGGAAAAAGTAACGTCTAAGCAGAAAACAGCTGCTTTGAAAGGAGAAAAGGCATGAGTTCTTACATTGAGTTTAACGGAGTTTGCAAGCGCTATCAGGTCGGTGAAGTGACCATAAGCGCGGCGGAGGATGTAACATTTAATGTTGAAAAAGGCGAGTTTGCCATTGTTGTAGGTGCATCCGGTGCCGGCAAAACAACCGTTCTTAATATTTTAGGCGGAATTGATACCTGTGATGAGGGTACTATTATGGTGGACGGTGAACGTATTAGCCGTTACTCCGAAAAAGAAATGGTTATGTACCGCCGTAACGATATAGGCTTTGTTTTCCAGTTCTATAACCTTATTCCCAACCTTACGGCTAAAGAAAACGTTGAGCTTGCTTCCCAGATTTCAAAATCGAGAGCAGATATTGATAAGATTATGGACGATGTGGGACTTAGTGACCGTATGGGCAACTTTCCGGCACAGCTTTCGGGCGGTGAGCAGCAGCGTGTTGCAATCGCGCGCGCACTTGCAAAATCACCAAAGCTTTTGCTGTGCGATGAGCCTACCGGTGCACTCGACTATGTAACCGGTAAGAAAATCCTTACACTTTTGCAGGAAACGAGCAAGCGCGAGGGGATGACGGTTGTTCTTATCACCCACAACGCGGCAATAACTCCGATAGCCGACCGTGTAATAAGAATGAAGAGCGGCCACGTTATCGAAAATACGGTTAATCCCAATCCCGCTGCGGTTGCGGAGATAGAGTGGTGATATAATGCGACTTGGTTCATATAAAAAGGATATACGAAGGGAATTTAAGCGTTCACTCAGCCGATTCCTTTCTATAACCATGATTGTTTGCCTCGGTGTAGGCGTTTTTGCCGGTATGAAAGCTACCGCTCCCACTATGATAGCTTCGGCAAACGACCTTTTCACCAAGTATAACACCATGGATATAAAGCTTCTTTCGCTTTCCGGCTTTGGTGACGGCGATGTTACCGCTGTTTCAAATGTGGAGGGTGTAAAGGATGTTATGGCATCCTACTCCACCGATGTTTTAACAAAGCTTCCGAATGAAAAGAGCTATAAGGCAACAAAGTTTATGGCGCTGATGGATAATCACACCATAAATCAGGTCAAACTTATCAAGGGCAGACTTCCCGAAAAATCTGGCGAGTGCGCTATTTGTGCCGAAAACATAGTAGGCACAAAGTATAAAATAGGGGATACCATCTCGGTTTATGAAACCGCAGGTACCACCGCGGTGAACACTGTGCTTAAAAGCCTTGAATACAAGGTAGTGGGCATCGTAAACTCATCTCTCTATTTTTCATATACATTAGGCTCCACCTCCGTGGGTGACGGCAACATTTATGCTTATGCCTTTATTCCTCAGTCGGATTTCCTTTATCAAAGGTATACCGAGCTTTATGTTTCGGCGGAATACGACCGCGATAAAGTATCGGCTTATTCGGATGAGTATCAGGCGGTAATAGACGATCTTGTTAAAAAGCTTGATCCGCTCGGTGCCGAAAGACAAAAGATATTCAAATCCGAAACCGAAAAAGAGATAAGCGGTTATGAAGATGAGCTTGCCTCAAAGCGCGAGGAGGCTTACAACAAGCTTGCCGAAGCAAAAGAAGAACTCAATTCGAGCAAACAGCAGTTAAATGATGCCTTGGCGCAGATAAAGGCAGGCTGGAAAGAATATGAGTCGGAGCAAAAGAGCTACGAACAGCTTATTGCCGACAGCGAAAAGCAGATAGCCGATGCCGAAAAGGAAATCGCCAATTTTAAAAAGCAGATAGCCGATGCCGAAAAGGAATATGCCGAGGGCGTAAAGCTTCTTGCCGAGTCGAGAAAACCGCTTGATGACGGCTGGAAGGAATACTATGACGGTCTTGCAAAGTACGAGGAAGGTCTTGCGGGCTATAATAAGCTTATAGATGCCAAAAACCAAATCGATAAGGGTCAAAAGGACTATGATGCCGGCGTAAAGCAGTATGAGGACGGCTTAAAGCAACTCAACGATGCAAAGGCACAGTATGAGGCTGACCTTGCGCAATGGAATGCCGAAGATGCGGCATACAGAAAGTCATCTTTCCCGAATCCGCTCACGCGTATTGCTCTGGACATCAGGAAAGCAACTCTTGACAGGACATATCAGGAGATAGTAAGCGGCGAGCAACAGGTTATTGACGGTAAAAAGCAGCTCGATGATGCCAAGATACAGCTTGACGATGCAAAGGCACAGTATGCGCAGGCTTTAAAGGATAACGGAATAAGCGATCCCTCCGAAATTGCCGCACAGCTTAAGGACGCCAAGGCTGAGCTTGAGGCTGCACGCCAGAAGCTTGAGGACGGCGAAAACGAATATGATGCCGGCGAGCTTGAGCTTAAGGATGCCAAACTGCAGATAGAGGACGGCAAAAAGCAGATTACAGACGGTGAAAAACAGCTTGCCGACTCTAAAAAGCAGCTTGAAGCAGGTAAAAAAGAAGGCAGCACAAAGTTTAAGGACTCCAAAAAACAGCTTGAAGACGGCGAAAAGGAGTACCAGAGCGGCCTTGATAAGTATAATGACGGTCTTGCCGAGTATGAAACGGCAAAAACCGATGCCGAGAAGCAGCTTGAAGACGGCGCCGCGCAGATTCAGAGCGCACGCAATATGTTTATGGAGCTCAGCGCCGATAAATGGTATGTCTTCTCGCGTGACGATGCGATAAGCAATTATAAGGGCTACGGTCAGGATTCCTCGAGAATTGACGCGATATCAGCTCTGTTTCCGGTTTTCTTCCTGCTTGTTGCCGCACTTGTTTGCGTTACCACAATGTCACGTATGGTGGATGAGCAGCGTTCACAGATGGGTACCTATAAGGCACTCGGCTACTCCGCGAAGCAGATACTTTTCAAATATCTCGTATACTCGCTTATTGCAAGTGTTGTAGGCGGTATTTTAGGTCAGATATTCTGTATCATAGTATTCCCGCGCGCGATAATGAGCGCTTATAATATGATGTACAGAATCCCGCAGATAATAACCGTTATTCCGTGGTCCATGGTTGGTATTTCACTCGCGGCGGGTATTGCCTGCACCGCGGTCGTAACGCTTATTTGCTGTCGCAAAGAGGTTTCGGCGATAACAGCTTCGCTTATGAGACCGAAAGCGCCTAAGGCGGGCAAAACTATACTGCTTGAAAAGATTCCGATTATCTGGAACCGTTTCAATTTCTCAACCAAAATTGCGGTAAGAAACCTTTTCAGATATAAGATACGTTTCTTGATGACCGTTATAGGTATCACGGGCTGTACCGCACTTATTCTTTCGGGATTCGGTTTGCAGAATGCCATCTCTCCGATAGCCGATTTGCAGTATCAGAAGCTTTCGTCTTACGATATACTCGCTTCGCTTTACGAGCCGTATGATGCGGAGAAAACAACCGAGATGACCAAGGAATATATTAAGGACGGCACATTCGGTAAGCTTTCATTCCAGAAACAGATGGAAATTACCGCAAAATCCGATAATTCCAAGGAATCTGTTTCCGGCAGTACCTATCTTGTAATCCCGCAAAATGTCAAATCCTTTGAGGAGCTCAACCATCTTTACGATGACAATACGGGCAAAAAGCTTGACCTTAATAAAAAAGGTGCAATTGTTACAAATAAAATGGCTGAAACTCTTGACATTTCCATAGGTGATGATATAATATTCATATACAATGACTCGGATTATAGGGTAAAGGTATCAGGCATAGCCGAAAATTATGTTTACAACTATGTTTATATGTCTCCCGATACTTACGAGTCGGTTATGAAGGAAAAGCTCGATTATAACTGTTTTATTGCCACATACGGCGAAAAAGAGCTGAGCGTTGAGCAGATTCTCGCAAAGGATTCCAACATTCTTACCGCGATTCCGGTTATCACCGCAAGCACGGTTATGGCGGATACGATAAGCAGTATGAACCTCGTGGTTGCAATTCTTATCATCTCGGCATCCTGCCTTGCGATAGTTGTTCTTTATAACCTTACCAATATCAATATTTCCGAGCGCATCAGGGAAATAGCCACCACCAAGGTGCTTGGCTTCAACGAAAAAGAAGCCGATATGTATATTTTCCGAGAGAATATTATTATGACGGTGATAGGTCTTATATTCGGTAACATCGGCGGCTATGCTTTGGCGCAGAAGATGATTGATATGGTTGAAGTTGATATTGTTGTATTCTCACGAACCATCAATTTGTCCTCTTATATTTACGCAACGCTTATCACAATAATCATCACGGTTGTCGTAATGTTTATCATGCGTGGTAAGATAAAGCGCATAGATATGGTAGAGGCACTTAAATCTATTGAATAACCGATTTTTAAACGGAGGTAGTATTATGAAAAAGGGTTATCGTGTACTGACGGCATTTTTGGCATTGCTGTTGCTCCTTACACCTGTTTTCACCGTAACGTCTGCCGCAGCGTCAGGCTATTACACGGTAAAATGGTATAACGGCAACACCGCGCTTAAGTTTGCCGACTATGTAAAGGAAGGGGAAACGGCTGATTATAAGACCTATCTTTACGGCACGCCGAGTAAGGCTGCTGATGAGAACGGCTCTTATACATTCATCGGCTTCAATACCGATCCGAATGCCACAACTGCTCTCCCGTTGCCTGTATCTGCTGATGGGAAAACCTATTATAGTCTTCCCGTAACCGCTCCCGTTACCTATTATGCGATTTTCAAGTCTAATGTGGTAACAAAAACGGTTACTTGGCATAACGGCTTGCGTGTTGTAAAGACAGATACCGTTAATCAGGGTTCCACCGCAACATATAATGTTGCCGAAAGCGGTACTCCCGCACCTGCTACTCTCGGTCTTTTGGATTATGAGTTTGTAGGTTGGAGTCTTAATCCGTTGGCTTACAAGGCCGAACTCACTTCGACTGACGGTGTTTATACCACTGCTCCGGTTAAGACAAATCTTCATTACTATGCCGTGTATAAGGTAGGCAACACCGTTTCTGCGGATTTGTCAACCCTTACAGGTAAAGTAACCGAAAAGGTTACAGAAAAGGTTGCTGAAGTTATAGGCGATATCACTAAGGGCGCAGGTTCACTTTTGCCGACCTTACCGACAACTCCCACTCTCCCGACGGTTCCCACACTTCCTACAGTAAATGTTAAGAGATATACTGTTCATTGGTTAAACTACAATGGCACAAGTCTCCACGAGGATGTAAACGAGATCGCCGAGGGTGATGAAGCATGGTATGTTATGGCGCTTAACGGTGTTCCCACCCGTCCCGATGATGATGACTATACCTACAAGTTTATAGGCTTCAATAAGGATAAGGATGCTACCGAAAATGCGCTTAAGTTTAACAGCATTTATTATGCTACCGAACCCATTTATGAGGAAAGCACCTATTATGCGATTTATGAGGCTATTGCAAAAACAAGCCCCACTCCTCCCGTAACCTCCGATAAGCATACTGTTCATTGGTTGAATTATGACGGTTCCGTTCTCCATGATGATATAAATGAAATCAAGGACGGTGACAGTGCTTGGTACATTGTTCCCTTCAATGGTACTCCCGAGCGTCCCGATGATGAAAACTATACCTATGACTTCATCGGTTGGAACACTGATCCTCTTGCTACAGAACCCTTAACGCTTGCTTATAACGGCATTGTATATGAATCCGATCCGATTTACGAGGATACCACATTCTATGCTATTTACAGAGCTTCAGCAAAACCCGTAAAGACCAATAAGTATCTTATTACTTGGATGAACGGCGGTCTCTTGCTTAGCGCCGACCTCGTTTCTGAAGGTGAGGTTCCGGAATACAGTTCATTCCTTTTCGGCACACCTGATAAGCTTCCCGATGATGATTTCACCTATGAGTTTGCCGGTTGGAGTCCCGTAAAGGGCGCAACTGAGCCGGTAGAAATTACTCCGGCCAGCGGTCATACCACCTATTATGCAGTGTTTACCGCCACCGAAAGAAAGAAGTACACTGTTACATGGAAGAACTATGACGGTGAGGTTCTCCATACCGATAAGGAAGAAATTCACGAAGGATCAAATGCTGTTTATTCAGTAGCTCTCTGCGGTATCCCCACACGTGAGTCCGATAAGGTTAACAACTATGTGTTTGTTGGCTTTAACACCGATAAGGATGCCTCTGATACTCTGCCGCTCGTTAACCTTGCCGGCGTATATTACTCAGAGGATATCACCGAGGATACTACCTATTATGCAATCTATAAGGCAGTACCGATTGTTTATACCGTAACTTGGTCTGTGGACGGTAAGCTTTATCTTGATTTCTATAAATACGGTGAAACACCTGAGTTTAAGCACGATCTCAAGAAACAGTCGGATAAGTACGGTGAGTATGAGTTTGCAGGCTGGGATAAAGCTATTGAGCCCGTAAGCGGAAATGTAATGTACACCGCCCTGTTCCATCTCAAGCCCTCCGGTTCTGTTTCGCCGAAGACCGGTTATGGCAATTTCCTCTTCTCATTTGCAGTTATTATTGCCGCTTGTGCCGCTTATTCGGTATATGGCAGCAAACAAAACCTTGACATTGAGGAATAATTAGTATAATCAGTCTAAGACTTTAATTCTGAATTAACCGGGCGTTTGTTCAGTGTGCTCGTTACATTGAGCAGGCGTTCGGTTTCTTAATTGTATTTCAGTTTTGGCAGATACTTATTTATTATACGGATGGTGTAAAAATGTCGATGGAACATAATAAAAACAAAAGCTCTTTGATAGCTTGGATAGTATCAGCGGTGCTTTTTTTGATGATTGTTGCACTTGGCGTTTGTGTCTTTTTGCTTGACAACAAGGTAAACGACTTAAAGAAAAACAGCGTAACCAAAGAGTATGTAAACAGCGAGGTCACTTCATTGGCCGAAAAGAGCGAAAACGCGGATGAGCAGATCATTCATGATTTTGCGGAGATATTAAGCGATCTTAAAAAATCAAGGTAATTCTTGATTCAGATAAAAATTGGAGGAAAAACAGATGTTTGAAAGTATTAAAAATAAGTTTTTGGATTATGTGGATATTCCGGCTGATCAGATTACCGAGTCAACCGAAATCATAAAGGATTTGCAGATGAATTCTTTTGATATCATCGCACTTTTAGGTGATATTGAAGCTGAATACGGTATCAGCTTTGCTCAGGAGGATATTGACGGCATCACAACCATCGGTGACCTCGTTGAATGCATAAAGGGCAAAATCTGATACATTTAAATAATATGTAACTGTAACTTACGCACTGCGGTTTTCACAGTGCGTAAAATTGTAATAAAGGGCAGGTGGAAAGGATGCAGAACAAAATACTGTCAAAGATTAAGTCGGATACGGATGTACCGCTTTGGACCAGAGACTACTCAATTCTCACAATAGGCAGTATAGTTTCATATATGGGCACCTCCACCATGTATTTCATTATAGGGCTTTGGGTGCTTGACTACTCAAAGTCCATACTTTATTACAGCCTGTATCTTTTTTTGCATAACCTTACAAAAATTATTGTTCCGATAGTAGCCGGACCGTATCTTGACCGTTTTTCGCGGAGAAAAGCGATATATACACTTGACTATATATCCGCCGGTGTCTTTTTATCCTTGTTTTTCCTATTTGGAACAAATTTTTTCGGATATGCCACAATAGCGGTATTCACGGTGATTATTTCCGCTATTGACAGTGTTTATCACGTTGCCTTCAGCAGTTTTTTCCCGATGCTTGTTCACGAGAAAAACCTCACCAAAGCATATTCGGTTTTCAGTGTTATCGAAACGGTTTCGTATTTTATGATACCTCTCGCCACTTTTCTTTATCATCTGGTAGGTATAAGACCGGTGTTTTTAGGCGGTGCCGTTGTTTATTGCATTGCCGCCACAACAGAGGTTTTTATAAGGGCAAAAGAGGAGTATACATCGAAAGAAAAGTCGCTTGGGCTTAAGAAGTATGCCGCTGATTTAAAGGAAGGGATCAAGCTTTTTAAGACGGAAAAGGCTCTGCTTTATATTGTTCTTACCTATTTATTTATTTATGCGGTTTTCGGTATGCAGAACACGGTTTTGCTTCCATATTTCAGGGATACTTTTAAAAACGGCGATTATTGGTATATGTTTGCCATGAGCGCAACTTTGTCGGGCAGATTTTCAAGTGGTTTTATGCTGTATTTTATGCGTGTTGCCAAAAAGCACAGATATGCTATAACCCTTATCGGATTTATTATTTTTGCAATTTGCAGTATGTTTACCATCTCAACAAAGATTATATTCATTATCGTTTGTTTGCAGTATTACGCCGGCGTGTGTGACGCTGTTTGTTACAATTTTCAGTCATCTGCAACTATGTTTATGCTTGATGATGACAAAAAAGGGCGCTACAACGGTGTTTTCAGCACCGTTGCAAACGCAGGACTGCTTTGCGGCGACCTTTTGGGCGGACTGCTTTCAGGCGTTATGCTGCTCACAACCATTAATTTTACGGTAAGCGCTGTTGCGCTTGTTGCCGTGATTATTTTATTCTTTTTCCTTGGCAGAAACAGCATAAAAAAACTCTTTATAGGGGAAAGCGATAAAAATGGTTAATCTGGTTAAGTTTTACAGCACGATGTTTTATCCCTTGCTGCCGCCGATTTTAAAGCGAAAAATCAGAGATAAAAAAGCGCTTAAAATGCTCAGATTTGCACGTGAAAACAGTAATTTTTATAAGGACTTTTATAAGGATACAGAGGTAAACTCAATAGATGACTTTAAAAACCTGCCTGTATTAAATAAAGAGATCCTTATGGAAAACTTTGATAAGATTGTCACGGATAAAAACGTCACACTTGAAAGTGTTGAAAATTATATTTCCGATCTTTCCAACATCGGCAAAGATTATCTTGATAAGTATAAGGTGATGACAACCTCGGGTACCACCTTTAAGCCTATTGTTTTTCTTGCGGACCGCCGATATATAAATGCTTTTTTCTGTGATTTTGCATTGCGATCACGCACACGTTATTTTCCTTATACAGCGCTTGCTACCGATAACGGTTTTTATTGTGGCAATATTATGAGTCGAAACGGTTTTAACAGCTCTCTGTTCTATTTCTTTGACTCTATGCGCTCAACAAATGAGATTGTTGATTTTCTCAATAAACACAAACCTCGTCAGCTTTTGGTATACCCGAGCACACTTTTAATACTTGCCAATGAGCAGCTATCCGGCAGACTTCACATTCATCCAAAGCGTATATGCACAAGCGCAGAAAACCTTACAAGCGAGCTGCGCACCTATTTTAAAAAGGTCTTTAAGTGTAATATTTATTCGGTTTACACCTCTACCGAAACAGGTCACATCGGGTCTGATTGTCGGTGCGGCCGTATGCATTTTTGGGAGGATAATATTTATATTGAGGCAGTTGATAAAGATAACCAACCGGTGGCAGATGGTGAGCTTTCCGATAAGATATTGATAACAAATTTAAATAACCGCGTTATGCCGCTTATCAGATACGAGATTAATGACAGAGTGGTTATCCACCGCGAAAAATGTGACTGCTTAAGTATAACACCATGGCTTGAGATTATTGGCAGATCGGCAGTTCCGGTTCTGACTTTCAAGCGCGAGACGGGAGATATAGCGGTAAGCTTTAACCTTATTGAGCTTGGTATTGATTATCTTACGGTAGCTTCCGTGCAGGCAATACAGCACGGTCAGTATAAGCTTGAAATCCGTATTTCCTTTTTTGATAATATTGACATTGACGGCAAAATCACCCGTTTTAAACGGCAATTTGAAAAGCTGTTTGCCGAACAGGGACTTCCGGATATCGAAATTACCGTTTTAAATGCGCCACCGATAAGAGATTCAAAGTCCTCAAAAGCAAAAAAACTTATAGTTCTTGATAACTGATAATTAATGTATTTATAGCCGAAAAAATTGCCCTCTGACGTTTTTTTACGGTTTAAATTAATATGGAGCAACCTTAACAACAAGTGTGATAAGGTTGCTCCATAGTTTTTTGTAATGGTAAAATAATTATTTCAGATTATCAATATAATCACAAGCGGCAAGGGCACAAACGGCACCGTCAGCCGCGGCGGTGGTAACTTGACGGATACGCTTTGTACGGCAGTCGCCTGCAACGAAAATACCGTTGTTTTCGGTGGTGCAGTTTTCATCCGAAACGGCATATCCTCGGCCGTCAAGCTTCAAAACATTATTAAACGGTTCATTTTGCGGCACAAGACCTATCGCCACAAACACACCATCTACCTTAAGATCTGTCATATCGCCGCTTGCGGTAGTCTTAATTCTTATGCCCGAAAGGTCTTTATCACCTAAAAAACTCTCAACAACACTGCCGGTGATAACCTCTGCGTTTTGCTTTTCATAAAGCTGGTCGCAGAGCTTTTTCTCGCCGGTGAGAAAATCAAGGTTTTGCACAACGTAAACCTTTTTGGCAAGGTCGCACAATAATAAAGCCTCTTGCAAGGCGGAGTTTCCGCCGCCTATTACCGCAACGGTCTTATCTATATAGAAAGCACCGTCACAAACTGCACAGAAAGATATTCCGTTGCCGATAAAGTTGTTTTCGTTTTCAGCACCGATAAGCCGGTGCTTGGCGCCTGTGGCAATAATTACCGCCTTTGCCTCAAAATTACCGCCGTCTGTAACAACAGTTTTAATATTGCCGTCTATAATTCCGGTTACGGTAAGCGACTCAAAATCGGCACCTTGATTAATAACCTGATCAACAAGCTTTTCGGCAAATTCGTTGGCGGAAAGACTGTTAGATCCCGGTATATTTTCAACCTTCCGGGAATAGGTTATCTGTCCGCCAAAGGACTCCTTTTCTATAACCAGCACCGATTTATTTGCTCTGCGTGCATACAGAGCGGCGGTGAGCCCCGCCGGACCACCGCCTACAATGATTATATCGTACATATTACACCTTTAAATACTTTTTGATGTCAGAAACACCGACGTATTTTTGAACACCGCCGTTTTCCACAACAACAAGGGTAGGCGCTTGCTTAACACCAAACTGATTTGCCATTTCCGGATGCTCATTTGCAAAGATCTTTTCATATTTGAAGCCGATCTTGTCCATTGTCGCTGCGGCTATTTTGCAGTTGGGGCAGGTGGGAGTGGCAAAGAGGTAAACCGCATCTTTGATTTCAGTGGTTTCGGGCTCTTTGTCATCTTTTTCACCGCATACGCAACCTTCGTGCTTTAAGGTTGAATGTGCAATATTATAAACCTTACGGTCTTTATATTCCTGCGACTTACCGTCATTCCAGTTCTGTACCGGACGGTAGTAACCGGTTATGCGGCTGTAAACCTCAGTCTTTTCGCCGCACTCGGGACAGGTGAACTGCTCGCCGGCGAGATATCCGTGGGTCTTGCATACCGAGTATGTGGGCGACATGGTGTAGTAGGGAAGCTTGTAGTTCTCGGCAATTTTTCTTACAAGATTTGCAGCAGCCTTCCAATCGGGAAGCTTTTCACCGAGGAACGCGTGGAAAACCGTGCCGGAGGTGTAAAGTGTTTGCAACTCGTCCTGAATATCAAGTGCGGAGAATATATCCTCGGTGTAACCAACGGGCAGATGTGAACTGTTGGTGTAATATGGGGCATCATCAGCGGATTTTGCCGCGGTGATTATATCGGGATAGCGCTTGATATCGTGCTTCGCAAGACGGAAAGCGGTAGACTCTGCGGGAGTTGCTTCAAGGTTGTAAAGGTCACCGTACATCTCCTGATAGTCCGAAAGACGCTCGCGCATATGGTTGAGCACCTCAACGGTGAAGTCCTGAGTTTCCTTGCTTGTCATATCCTTGCGTAGCCATTTTGCGTTAAGACCCGCTTCGTTCATACCTACAAGACCGATAGTAGAGAAATGGTTGTTGAAGGTGCCGAGGTATCTCTTTGTATAGGGATAAAGTCCGCCGTCAAGAAGCTTTGTGATAACGGTACGCTTAACCTTTAATGAGCGAGCCGAGATATCCATAAGGTGGTCGAGGCGCTTGAAGAAATCTTCTTTATCCTCGGCAAGATAGGCAATTCGCGGCATATTGATTGTAACAACGCCTACAGAACCGGTGGATTCACCGCTTCCGAAGAAACCGCCGGATTTTTTGCGAAGCTCACGCAGGTCAAGACGGAGTCTGCAGCACATTGAACGAACATCGCTCGGTTCCATATCGGAGTTGATATAATTTGAGAAATAGGGGGTGCCGTACTTCGCGGTCATCTCAAAGAGAAGCTTGTTGTTCTCGGTTTCCGACCAATCGAAATCTCTTGTGATGGAATATGTGGGTATCGGATACTGGAATCCTCTGCCGTTTGCATCGCCCTCTATCATTATCTCGATAAAGGCTTTGTTTATCATATCCATTTCTTTTTTGCAGTCTTTATACTTAAAATCAACCTCCTTGCCGCCTACGATACAGTTGAGCTCGGCAAGGTCGTTCGGTACTGTCCAGTCAAGAGTGATGTTGGTAAACGGTGACTGTGTGCCCCAACGGGAAGGAGTGTTAACACCGTAAATAAATGACTGAATGCACTGCTTAACCTCTTTGTACGAAAGGTTGTCTACCTTTACAAAAGGTGCCAAATAGGTATCAAAGGATGAAAAAGCCTGTGCGCCCGCCCATTCGTTCTGCATAATACCGAGGAAGTTTACCATCTGGTTGCAGAGGGTTGAAAGGTGAGAGGCGGGTGACGAGGTGATTTTGCCCGGAACACCGCCCAAACCGTCTTGAATCAACTGCTTAAGCGACCAACCGGCGCAGTAACCTGTAAGCATGGAAAGGTCGTGAATATGGATATCAGCATTGCGGTGAGCATCGCCGATTTCATCATCATATATTTCGGAAAGCCAATAGTTTGCCGTGATGGCACCCGAGTTTGAAAGGATAAGACCGCCTACCGAATAGGTAACGGTGGAGTTTTCCTTAACACGCCAGTCGTTGATCTGAAGATAGTTGTCCACCGTCTTTTTATAGTCAAGCAGGTTTTCACCAACGTTACGGATTTTTTCTCTTTGCTTACGGTAGAGAATGTAAGCCTTGGCAACGTCATCATAACCCGCCTTGATAAGAACGGTTTCAACACTGTCCTGAATTTCCTCAACCGTGATTTTGCCGTTTTTAACCTTCGGCTCAAAGTCCGCGGTTACTTTAAGGCATAAAAAATCAATGGTATCTGTGTTATACTGCATTTCGCAAGCGTCAAACGCTTTTGTGATGGCATCTTTGATTTTGGCAAGCTTAAAATCAACAGCCTTGCCGTCTCTTTTTACGACATTATACATCACTATACTCCCTTTCTGATATTTTCATAATCTGACAGTGAATACAGTATACCACTTATATTGTACAAATGTCAAGTCCCAAAACACAATATATTGTGTTTTTTGTTTTTTTGGTGTTTTTGGCGAATTAAATGCCGCGCAGTTGGGTATCTTGCACGAAAGCCGTCGCCGCAAGCCTCATTTTATTCATTTCTTCCTTTGAAACCCCGCACATATTTTCGCCTATCAGGTTGCCGCTGTCCACAAAGTTTTGCAAAAAGTATCTTTTGGCGCCCTTTATCATTTCGGCGGCTTTACCGATGCTTTCTACTGTGTGGAACTGTTTTACAACGGTGGTGCGAAACTCATAGGGAATACAACCATCAAGCAGCAGGGAAATGCTTTTATATATAGGTGTGATATCAAAGTCGTTTATGCCTACCGTTTTGCCGTAAAGCTCGGGAGAGTTTTTTATATCCATCGCAACATAGTCAACGATATTTTCATCAAGTATTTCTTTTAATTTTTCGGGGAACGAGCCGTTGGTATCAAGCTTTACGGCAAAACCGTGGGATTTTACTTTTTTTATAAAGCTTATGATATCCGGCTGTAAAAGCGGTTCGCCGCCGGTTATTGCAACACCGTCAAGCAAGCCCTTACGCTTGCTTAAAAAGCTTAGGAAATCGTCCTCCTCCATATATTCCGATTGGTTAATATCGGTAACAAGTCCGGCATTGTGGCAAAACGGACATCTGAAATTGCAGCCGCCCGTAAAAACCGTGCAGGCAACCCTGCCGGGAAAGTCAAGAAGTGTCATTTTTTGAAGACCGTACAGTTTCATTTTTAATACCCCGTTAAAATTATTCCGCTTTTAATATACCACTGCGGGTATCTTTATGCAAGCCGAAAATCAATTATCGAAGTTTGGCACAGAGTGTATTTACTTTATTTTTGCAAAGATATATGTTATAATTGATTTAAAATTATGCAAAGGGAATGTGAGCTTATGAATAACGAAGAAAACAACGGTATAATAGGAAAGTTTTCTGTTGCACTGGGGTTGTTTGACTATATAAATCCGGTTCTTTACGGTATAACCGTTATCACTGTTTTAATAAAGCAGTTTGGGGTAATGAGTCTTCCAACTTATATTCTTTTTGCGTCAGGAGCGTTAATTTCGCTTGTTTTCGGGCTTTCCATTCCGACAATTAAGTTAATCGTGGGACTGGGTAAAATGCAGTTCAAAATGCCTGTTAATTTTGTATCTTTCGTGAATACGGGAATCCTTTTTTCGGGGATTGCACTTGTTTTGCATATCGTAGGAGTGAATCCGCTTGCACTGATTGTTGCATTGCTTTGTGCGGCGTTTGTTATCGGGCTTCTGTGGTATAAAACGGGTAAATTCAACACCGTTGCGGTGCTTATCGGTGCGGTAGGATATTTGATGATTTATGCCTCGTTGATCACACTGTCGATAAGGCGCGGTGTGATATTGCCGGTTGTTCTGTATGCGCTTGCTATTTGTCTTTTTGTTTTCCTTTGTTTTGTGGGGATACTTTCAAACCTCAAAAACGCAAGGGTGCATTGGGTGATTGAAATATCCAATGTTCTGTGTCAGCTTTCGGTTGCACTTGCAACAGTGATTTTGTTTTTCGGTTAATAATACTTTATAGAGCTATAAAGCGGCAGGAAATTACTGCCGCTTTTTTTATTCGGAGGTTGAAATTAAGGCATAATCAAAAAATTACAACTGAATCTGCGATTTTTCAACAAAAAAATTACTAATATATTGATTATTTTGGGATATTGTGGTATATTTATTATGTATCTGTATATTATTGTACATATTTACATATTTTTGTGGTTTTTTTAGTATTTCCGAAAGGAACGGTGGCTATGAAAAAAAGAATTATCGGTATAATGCTTGCGGTGGTTATGGCTGTTTCACTCGTGCCCGTAACCGTTTTTGCGGATACGGACAGTACCATTGAATTTTTGGGCGAAACAATTACATATTCATCAGGTGCAACTGTCGATTGGAGCGGTATAGAGGAGGAGAGCAATCTTATCCTTAAATTCCCGTATGCGGGTTCAAACAGTACGGCTGACTATACCTTAACACTTCCGGCTGATATGAATGCGTGGGTGCTTGTTGTCGGCGGCGGCGCTTCAGGAGCCACAGGTAAAAAATCCACAAGCGGTAAAACAGTTGATTACCGAGGTGCCGGCGGTGGTGGCGGCAAGGTTCTTGATACCGGCAAAAACTATATGCTGCCGGCAGGCACTTACACAATTAAGGTAGGTGCCGGCGGTCAGTCGGTAGAACCTGCTAATTCCGGTTCTGCCACAAAAGGAAAGGCGGGAACTGCATCATCTGTAATCGGTCCTGTTTCGTCTGACTTTTATAATCTTATTGCCGAGGGCGGAATTGCCGGTGCAGACTGCGGTACGCCCGCAAAATCCGGATCGGATGCCGTAGAGCCGTTAGACGGCTTCGGAGGAGGCAACTATCCTTCCGATATTACCGGCGAGTTAATTACTTACGGTAAAGACGGCTTAAAAGCCGAAAGCTCAACCCAAACAGCCTTGTCGGGCGCCACTGCAGGTGCCGGCGGTCAGGGCGGCGGCCGCACTTCAACTGCCAAAAGCGGTGCAGGTGCCGCAGGAACCGTTATTGTCCGTTTGTGGGGCAAAACGCAGAAAAGTCAGCTTTTAAAAACCGCCACTTGGGAAAGCGATGCCGAAAATATTAAAGCAAGACTTGAGATTACATCCGAACACCTTCCTGCCGATGAAGATAATTTAAACATTTTGTTCTTGGGCGGATTGTGCAGTGCACACAGTCTTGATCAGGATATTGTTAAAGACTCTTTGAATTTGTGCTCAGAGTATGGCAGGGTTGATTATTACCTTTTCAGAACGGGTAATGATTTGAAAACCGATATTAACATCAGCGGAACACTTCTTAAAGATCAAAAAATCACAACCAACCTTGAACTTGCCCCTTCCAAGCATTCGGTAATGTTTGAATATGCCGATGTTCTTGCCAACAAATGGGACGATAAATACGATATTGTTATTATGGAATGTGATGCTATGCGTATGGGTGTTTTTACACCCACACCGTCAGACACACAAAGCAGCAATTTGTTGAAAGCGGCACAGAAGCTTAAAAAACTTTATGCCGAAAACAAGGTGCTTTTGATAATTCCGGATAAGGGTTGGAACAAAAATGAATCCGACCCCAACGAAGAGGCGGCCTCGTATGATGCAAAATACATCTACAACGAGTTCTACCTTTTCGGTAAAATGTATACCTCGGGCGGTAATACGGCCTATAACGAAACTTACAGTAAGCACGTATATGACTCTCTTGCACTTCTCGCACCGGAAGACTGGCTTAACGAGGAGGGAACGGCAAGAAAACCTTACCCCACACTCAATAAAGATACCTTTGAATCGGAGGATAATTACAAAACATTAAAGTCGCGGTTTGGGAATGAAAGCGATGATAAAATCTGGGAATGCTATGACAATGTTGAAAAAGTAACCGGATTTTTCAAAACAAAATTAAAACCCGTGTTTAATCAGGTTGTATTAACAGATACTGTGGCGGATGGCTTTGAAATCAAAAGCGTTTCCGGTATGTACTTTGATACAATCACCGATAAATATGTTGCAATTCCCGACAGCTCAAATATATTCTCATACACCTTTGATACCGAAAACAAACAAAAGGTTTACGGTGTTTTTGATGTATCAACACTTGTTACGCCTTATGTAAAAATGCTGATTAACATTGAGACTGTAACGGGTGAAAATTATCCGTTCAAAGAGAATGCCACAGCTGATACCAATGTAGGTGATGCAACTGCCGGATATTATGTAGGATACGGTACCGAGAAGGAAATCAGTTACGGAAGCAACAGTGTTGAAACTCCGTCCCTTACCTGTTCCTATACGATTATTGATATTCCCGAAGGCGCTGTGCTTAAGTTTAACGGGCAAACGCAATCGGGTGTGCCCGAAAGCACGGATTACACGCTTGAGGGCGATGTATCGGAAGTTGAGGTAGACGAATATACCGTAACGGCAACACTCAAGGACACTGATAACACTTGTTGGAGTGACGGCACACAGACACCAAAGGATATCGATTGGTCAATAATTCCGGTTGATACGTATGCGATTACTGTTGTAAATAACGAAAACGGTACCGTAAAGGCAAAGGTTGACGGTCTGGAGGCTTCTTCCGCAGCAGAAGGAGATACGGTTGTACTCGCCGTTGAACCAAATGAGGGCTATCAGCTCAAGTCGATAAAATATAATGACGGAACGGATCACACAGTATCGGCAGACGAGCATGGCGCTTACAAGTTTACCATGCCGGCAAAAGATGTCACAGTTACGTCAGAGTTTGAACCAATACCGCATACACATAGCTTCACATATTCGGCAACAGATAACGTATTGGAAGCCACCTGTACTGACGGATGTCCCGATGAGTATGATACCGAGCCCCTTACTTTAACCCTTACGGCTCCGACAGATCCCGTTTATGACGGTACGGAAAAAGAGGCAACCATTCCAGCAAGTGAAAAGGCGGCTTGGGTAGATGCGGGGCTCACTGTGCCGACCGTTGTATATACCAAGTGGAACGGAACGTCTTATGAGCCCATTTCCGAAGTGCCGACAGATGCCGGAAGCTATTATGCCTATATTTACGCAGAAGAGGACGGAGTAGACGCGCATGTAGAGTTCACAATTGCTCCGCGTCCGGTAGTGTTGGTTGCAAACGATGCCGAAAAGGTATATGACGGCACACCGCTTACAGAGGGTGGCTTTGTTGTTAAGGAAGATAAAATAACGCCGAACTACGGATTTGTCGGCAGTGAGGGCATTGAAAGTGTTGCGATGACAACCGAAAGCACCATAACATTTTCAGGCACACAACCTAATGTAATTGAAAGTATAACACCCAAGAGCAATACAAATCTTGATAATTATACTGTTACCAAAGAGTCCGGCACTTTAACCGTAACGCATAAGCATAATCTTGTTCCGGTTGACGGTCAGGCTCCCACGGAAGAAGCTGCCGGCTGGAAAGATTACTATGAATGTAATGGCGACGACGATGGATGCGGCGGTTGTTTTGAGGATGCAACAGGGCTCACTCCCATTGAAAATATCGATGAATGGAAGTCAGAGGGCGGCAACGGGTATATTCCTCCGTTGGTGCATAATCCGATACCCGTAAACGGTAAGGATCCAACCGATACCGAAGGAGGATATTTGCCGTATTATGCATGTGATAACTGCGGCAACGCTTATTATGAGGACGCGTTGGGGCTTGTGAAAATCCCTGATATTGATGTATGGAAAGCAGAGGGCGGTGACGGTTATATTCCTCCGCTTCACGGAACGGATAAAAACAATGACCACCTTTGTGATGCCTGCGATAAGCCCATTAGTAACCATGTTGATGCCAACAACGATCACTTCTGTGATATTTGCAACGAGATAATAAGTAATCATCAGGATACCGATTCCAACCACAAATGTGATATCTGCGATAAGGTAATAAGCAACCATGTTGATGATAACAGCGACCATATCTGCGATATCTGTGAAAAAATCATCACCAACCATATTGACGAGGATAAAGACCACATTTGTGATATTTGCGGCAAAACTATAAGTAATCACGAGGATACCGATCCTAAGGACCATATTTGCGATTATTGTGATGAGGTAATAAGCAATCATACCGATGATAACAACGATCATATTTGTGATATCTGCGATAAGGTTATAAGTAATCATACAGATGATAACAGTGACCACATCTGTGATATCTGCGATAAGGCAATAAACAATCACGAGGATTCCGATCCTAAAGATCATATATGCGATTACTGCGGTAAAACGATAAATAATCATCTTGATAATAATACTGATCATATTTGTGACTACTGCTCAAAAACGGTTTCAAATCATGAAGGCAAGTTCAGGGACGGTCTTGAGCCCACATTCCAAAGATCCGGTTACAAGAGCTATTACGAATGCTATTGCGGTAAATATTTTGAAGACGCAACCTGCAGAATTGAAATCGAAAATCTTGAAATGTGGAAAGCAGAGGGCGGCAACGGATATCTTCCCAAGCTTGAAGCGGAAATTTCTCCCGATACGGGGTACACCGATAATATAATTCCTTTGGTTGTGTTTATATTATTAACTTTTTCAGCAGTTGCTTTGTGTGGGCTGTTTATCGGAAAAAATAAGGAATAATAAACGGTATACGGCGGTGACGGTGTGATAACCGCTGCCGCTGTATGACAGGGGAGATTATTATGGAGAGTGAAAAATCGGCTCGGAGCCGCAGCTTATATATTGTTGTAATAATTATTGTTGCGCTTGTGGCTTTGGGAGCTGCGCTGTTTTATATGGTTGAGTTAAGGCATGTAATGTCGGGCGCTTCCCGTTTTGACGGAACTTATGCTATCGATGATTATACATCGTATGAGTTTGACGGTAAGGGCAACGGCGCAATGTGTCTGGGCAACACAACAAAATATGCCTTTGATTATACCGTAAAGGATGATACCGTTACTTTCGATTTTGAAGATGATAGGGTAAACGATACAACCTTCACATTTACGATTGCAGACGGAGTTATTACCCTTACTCAATCAGACGGTGCAAGCTACACAATGGAAAAAAAGTGAGTTTGAGCAGGTGAACGGAAGCTCACCTGCTTTTTTGTTACCCTAACGTTTTGTATTTGGCTATTTTAATAAACTAATAGGTAACCCCCTGTTCTTTGCTAACACAAAGAACAGGGGGGCTTACTGTTGTTATTTTACTTTTATTTCATCGGTGCGATAGATGAATTTGACCTGTCCGTCCATATCATCGCTGATACCGGCGAAATTGCGGTAATTCTTCGATACGTCGATCGTTGCTTTCAAGCGAGCAACAATGCCGTTCAGATCGCCGTCCACAAGATCGATAATCTTTTGAATACCTTCTTCATTGAATTTTTTCAGTCCGTCGTTTAACTGCATCGCACCGTCTTTGAGCTGCGTGACGCCGTCCACAAGTGCCGGCGTACCGTTCTTAAGCTCCAGAATACCGTCATAAAGAGCGGAAGCCCCGTCTTTAAGCTGTGCTGTT